>JAUXIH010000010.1 GCA_030621105.1 Dehalococcoidia bacterium
TGAGACACTCCCAGTATAAGATAAATGTGATCGTAGCAAAAACTAGCCTTTAGATTTTCCACAAGCCTTCTCATCGATTCCACATTATGGGCTCCATCAACTACCAGAAAGGGATGGCGATGCAAAATCTGGAACCTCCCCGGCCATTGCACACAAGCCAACCCCTGGATGATATCTTCACGTGATATGTTATAACCCTGGGCACTGAGGGCAGCCAGCGTCGCCACAGCGACAGTTGCATTCTCAACCTGAAAATCTCCCAGGAGAGGGATTGTGACTGGAATACTCCCCAGATCACACTCCACCACAAAGGACTGGTACGACAAGGTGGTATTTACCTCATGCCAGATAACATCTCTGCCTACCTGAACTAATCTGGCCCCCCGAGCACGACTAACCTCTCTGATCACACTTGCCACACTTGCCACCTGCGGAGAGCTTACCACCATGCTTCCAGACTTAATGATGCCGGCTTTCTCGTAAGCTATCTTATCTACACTATCGCCCAAAACCTGCATGTGGTCCATGCTGATGGGGGCAATAACACACACCTGTGGAGCCACCACATTGGTCGCATCGAGCCTCCCCCCCAAGCCCACCTCCAGAACCTGAAACTCGACTTCTCTCTGGCGAAAATAAGCGAAGGCAAGCACAGTTAACGCCTCAAAAAAACTTAATCGCTGACAGGGAGGAGAACTGCCTACTGCGTCAAAGTAAGGCTTGAGATCAGTCACCAGAGCCGAAAACTCGCTTAATGAAATCATCCTGTCATCTACCTTAATGCGCTCTCGCAGAACGTGAAGATGCGGCGAGGTGTACAGGCCTGTTTTATATCCCGATACCATCAAGACCCGAGCTATCATGGCCGCTATGCTCCCTTTGCCCTTCGTGCCAGCAATATGAATTGTCTCCCTGCCCCGGTGAGGACTACCTATACGACGTAACAACTGCTCCACATGTTCCAGGCTGTATCCCAGCGGTGCATATGCCGTCCCGGAAACCTGCTCATAATCAGTAAAACTCTGGAGATACGCTTCAGCTTGACTATAATTCACTTTGTCTCAATCCCATGATAATTATAGCGTCTATCATCAGTTTATTCGCTAACAGTAAATATATAAAACTGTCCACGATTTCTCTGTAAAAGACCACTTGCCCGAGAGAAGAAACCCTTCACAATGCTGCGCTGTGCCATTCTCTATCAAACACGCACTCTACAGAAACTGTCTCGTGGGCAACCAGATTGATTGACCACCTCAGGGAGATACTCTATAATGATATGAAGCTAGGAATCACAATGGCAGCAGCATTTGAAAGATTTTCGGAGCGCGCACGTAGAGTATTAACCAAGGCTCAGACTGAAGCGCAGCGTCTGGGGCATGGATATATTGATACCGAACACATACTCTTGGGCCTATCCCAAGAAGAAACGGGAACGGCGTATAGAGTGCTGACCAACATGGGCATATCAGCTGACAAGCTGCGCTCGGCAATAGAATTCGTTGCCGGCAGAGGACCCAAACAACCCGGCAGCAGAGAAATCAGCTTGGCCCCACAAGCCAAGAAGGCAATCGAGCTTGCCGTGGATGAAGCACGCCAGCTCCACTCCAATTACATTGGCACCGAGCATCTCCTGCTCGGCTTACTTAAAGAAGGCGGAGGTTCAGCCAATAGTGTGCTACAGAGTTTTAACGTAACGCTGGAAGGCACACGCGAAGAGATAGCCCGCATCGCCCGACAGGAGGCACATAGGGGAGGGCGTGCGGCAGCTCGTAGCACATCTCGCACACCCATGCTGGATCAGCTGGGCACAGATCTGACTACCCTGGCCCGCGCAGGGAAGCTTGATCCTATCATTGGTCGCCACAAAGAGATCGAGCGGGTGATTCAAGTGCTCAGCCGCCGTACCAAGAGTAATCCCGCACTCGTAGGTGAAGCTGGTGTGGGCAAGACAGCTATCGTTGAGGGTTTGGCTCAACGCATCGTTGCTGGTGAGGTTCCCGAAGCACTCCAGTCTAAAAGAATAATTGCCCTAGACATAGGGGGACTGGTAGCGGGCACTAAATATCGCGGAGAGTTCGAGGAGAGACTGAAGAAAGTCATCGAGGAGCAGAAATCAGCCGGAAATTGCATCCTTTTCATTGACGAGATGCAAACCATCGTGGGGGCAGGCGCTGCGGAAGGGGCAGTGGATGCCGCCAACATTCTCAAACCGCCACTATCACGCAGGGAGATACAATGCATCGGCGCTACCACTCATGACGATTATCGTAAGCACATCGAGAAGGATCCGGCATTAGAACGACGGTTCCAGTCTATCTTAGTAGCTGAGCCTACCGTCGAGGAAACCCTGGAGATTCTGCGGGGAATCAAACACAGGTATGAAGAGTTTCACCACTTAACCATAAGCGACGAGTCCCTGCAAGAAGCCGCCACTCTGGCATCCAGGTATATTCCTGACCGCTTTTTGCCCGATAAGGCCATCGACCTGATAGATGAAGCTAGTTCTCGGGTTCATATCAAGCGTGGTGAAGCTCCTATAGATTTAGCACAAGCAAAACGAGCATTAGAAAGTGTACAGAGGGAAAAAGAGGAAGCCGTTGCTGCCCAAGAATATGAACATTCCAGTGAGCTGCGCGACCGTGAACTACAGTTGGCAGAAAAAGTCACAGATCTGGGGAAAGACTGGCATAAAAAGCAGGAGGAGGAGAAACCCACAGTCAACCCGGATGACATCGCTGAGGCTGCCAGTATGTGGACTGGGATTCCCATAGTACGGTTAACTACAGACGAAAGCAGCCGTCTACTCCACATGGAGGAAGAGATACACAAGCGTATCATCGGGCAGGATGAAGCTATCAACACCCTGGCCAAGGCAGTACGAAGATCTCGAGCTGGACTGAAAGATATACGCCATCCCATCGGGGCCTTCATGTTCTTAGGGCCCACTGGTGTAGGCAAGACCGAATTGGTGAGAGCTCTGGCCGAATTCATGTTCGGTAGCGAAGATACACTCATCCGTCTAGACATGTCGGAGTTCATGGAGCGTCACACTGTGGCGCGCCTGGTAGGAGCACCTCCAGGATACGTCGGCTACGAAGAAGGGGGGCAATTAACTGAGGCAGTAAGGCGGAAGTCTTACTGTGTTATCCTGCTAGATGAAATAGAGAAGGCCCATTACGATGTATTCAACATTCTGCTCCAGATCTTCGACGATGGACATCTCACGGATGCCAAAGGGCGGCGCGTTGATTTCCGCAACGCTATCATAGTAATGACCAGCAATGTTGGTGCCGAAATGATCAAACGAGAGATGAATATCGGCTTCACCACTCATACTGATGCCAGCAAGAAGGAACATGCAGAATATCAGAAGATGAAAGATAAAGTCCTCGGGGAAATGAAGAAAATGTTCCGTCCTGAGTTCTTAAATCGAATTGACGAGACCATTGTGTTCCACTCATTAAGCAAGGAAAACATACGCGGGATCGTTAACCTGCTGCTTGAGCAAGTTGCCCTCCTGCTCAAGGAAAAGAGCATAAACTTGGAAATCACCGATGCCGCCAAGGACTTCTTGGGCGATAAGGGCTATGACCCTGTGTTTGGAGCACGGCCTCTGCGCAGGGTAATTAGAAAGATGGTAGAGGATCCCCTATCCGAATCTCTGCTTAGTGGCAAATTTGCATCAGGTGAAACTGTGATAGTAGATTGCGAAGAAGACAAGATAATACTACATTCAGCAGCGCTCGCGGGAGCCAGTCCCGCAAAAAATTAAGTGCTTTGCTGTAAAGGAGGATATTTCAATGGCAAAAGAAACCATAGAGGCTCCAATGCCGGGGAGAGTAAGGAAAGTTAGTGTTGCTGTGGGAGATAATGTAGATGAAGGTGCGGTAATATGCACCCTCGAGGCTATGAAGATGGAGAACCCGATACTGTCCCCAATCAAAGGATCAATCACAGAGCTTGGCGTCTCCCCAGATCAGCATGTTGATATGGGAAACATGATAGCCGTTATCGAAGGCTAAAATCAGATAGCTTGAGATCTGAAAGTCAAGTTAAATCAAAGATCACTTTCATTTGTCAGCAGTGTGGTAAGGAAAGTCCCAAGTGGCTGGGGCGTTGCCCCAGCTGTGGGGCTTGGGGTAGTTTTGTCGAGACCAGAATTAGTCCTCCTTCTCGCTCTTCCCATCATCCTCAACTTGCCAGCAACGCACCGCAGGAACTCTACACAGCCCAGAAGGGCGACATCCACCGTTTCAATTTGGGCTTCAGTGAATTAAACCGTGTCCTTGGCGGCGGCCTGGTTCCGGGATCACTGGTACTCATCGGAGGAGAGCCGGGCATAGGCAAATCCACACTATTGCTCCAGACATCGGACAGCGTTGCCAGAAATAACAAACTGGTAGTCTACGTCTCCGGCGAGGAATCCATCACCCAGGTCAAATTAAGAGCAGAGCGCCTGAAAATTAGCGGCAAGAACATTTATTTTCTGGCAGAGACCAATCTGGAGCAGGTGCTACAACACCTGGATGAGATCTCTCCAGCCCTGGTGATGGTTGATTCTATCCAGACAGTGTACCTGGATGATGTCGCTGGTGTGCCAGGGAGTATCAGCCAGGTGCGGGAATGCACCCTCAGGTTAATGTACTGGGCTAAACAAAAGAATATCCCAGTATTCATTGCCGGGCATGTTACCAAGGAAGGTTCCATTGCGGGTCCCGGCACACTGGAGCATATCGTGGACGTAGTTCTGTATTTTGAGGGAGAACCGTTCCACAACTACCGCATGCTGCGCGGGGCAAAAAATCGCTTTGGGTCCACCAATGAAGTGGGAGTCTTCGAAATGGGCAGTGATGGGCTAATAGAAGTGAATAACCCGTCTCAGGCATTCCTATCTCAACATGAGGATACCTCTATCGGATCAGTGGTGATCCCCACACTGGAAGGAAGCCGCCCCCTGCTGGTGGAAGCACAAGCCCTGACCAGTTCCACCAGCTTTGGCCCGCCAAGACGCATTGCCAACGGCATTGACTTCAACAGACTTCTCTTAATCAGTGCCGTCCTGAGCAAGCGTGCCAGGATAAAGCTATCCAACCAGGATATTATCATCAACGTCACCGGCGGGCTAAGGATCAACGAGCCTGCAGCAGACTTGGGCATCGCCCTGGCCATTGCATCCAGTGCACACGATATCCCGCCACTGGCCAAGCTGGCTGTTATGGGAGAAATAGGACTCAGCGGTGAGCTCAGGACAATTCCACAGATAGAACGGCGAATTACCGAAGCTGCACGCTTGGGGTTTAATGCTTGTCTTCTACCAAAATCAAACTCCAACCCCCCTCTTCAGCACGCTGACATACACTTGCTCACAGCAGACTCCATAACCGAAGCATTAAGGCTGGGACTCAGCAAAAAAGGATAAGCTTTGACCAACATATGCAGTATGGGTGCAATTATCGTTGCCGCTGGCAGCAGTCAGAGGTTGGGCACAGAAGATAAGATTTTTTCCAAAATCAAACACAGGCCACTATTGTCCTGGTCGGGGGATGTCTGCCAGGCCTGCAATCTGGTAAAACAAATAATCATCGTCCTGAATACCGCTAACCTAGAACAAGGGAAGAGGCTAATCGCAGAAAGGGGATGGTCCAAAGCCACCACCCGCCTGGGGGGGGTACGGCGGCAAGATTCAGTCCAGCAGGGATTATCCCAGGTAGAGGATTGCAATTGGGTTATGGTCCATGATGCCTCGCGCCCCTTTATCACCCAGGAGATGATCCACAACGGCCTGGACGCAGCCCAGGAAACTGGAGCTGCCGTCGCTGCAATACCCGTCACAGATACCATCAAGCTCACAGGTGAAGGCAATATTGTCAGAGAAACGCTACCGCGAAACATGCTATGGGCAGCACAGACTCCCCAAATCTTTCGATACGACATATTACGCCAGGCTTATGACAAACTCACCACAAACATCACCGACGATGCCACCGCGGTAGAGCAGATCGGGTACACGGTGAAACTCTATATGGGAAGCTATCGCAACATAAAAGTCACCACTCCCGAAGACTTGGCCCTGGCAGAAATCATTGCATAACATGGAGAGTAAAGAGATGCGGGTTGGCATGGGATACGATACTCATCCCCTGGTTGAGGGCCGCAAGCTTATCCTGGGTGGAGTACATATCCCCTATGATAAGGGCCTGCTGGGACATAGCGACGCCGACGTAGTAATTCATGCCATCATAGATGCCCTGTGCGGAGCTGCTAACATTGGCGATATCGGAACCCTGTTTCCCCCTGGAGAGAAAGAGTATGAGAACATTTCCAGCCTGGTGCTATTAAGCGGGACAGGAGATCTGCTCAGAAGCCAGGGGAGCAGCATAGTTAATATCGATGTTACTATCATGGCTCAACATCCACGCATTGCTCCATTTATTCCCGAGATGAAACAGCGTATCAGCCAGAGCCTGGAGATTGACTCAAAAAGGGTGACCCTCAAGGCCACGACCACCAACGGCCTGGGGTTCATCGGCAGGGAAGAGGGCATAGCTGCTCAGTCCGTAGCCCTGCTGCAAACCTAAGCAACCAGCATATCGTAAGACAGATGTCCCTCATGCCAATAAATCTCGAATTTGACTGACTTGCCCTGAATCAAATACTTTTCGCTCTCACTACGCAACTTCTTGAAATCCGCTGTCTCTAAAAAGGCCTTGAGGAGTTCAAACCTTGCCTCAAGGACATCACTATCGCTCGCACCCTGAATCACAGTGCGGGATACATTTCCAAATTCATCCCTGGCAGTAGCTTCTATGCAACGGGAGAGAGAGGGACTTAACTCAACGATATTCATAGACTAATTTGTATCACTGATCAGGGGAACTTTCAAAATTTGACAGCCTTCACAGCAAAGATTACAATTATTATTGACATATGTCCATAACTTATGGGAAAGGCAGGTGATTGTATTTGTCAAGGCCAGCAAAATTACGGTATGTCTCCCAGCTGCCCCGGGCGGCATTCTTCCGGCCGATAGGGACACCCCTGTACGAATTACAAGAGGTCCATCTATCAGTGGAAGAGGTCGAAACCATCCGTCTCAAGGACTTGAAGGGGCTGGAACAGGAGGAGTGCGCCAGAAGAATGCACATTTCCCGGCCCACCTTTCATCGCGTGGTAGCATCAGCCAGGTGCAAGCTCGCTGATGCCTTAATCAACGGCAAGGCAATTCAGATCGAGGGTGGTAATTTTGGACTATCACAACAGAGATTTCGCTGTACTAACGATGGACATGAATGGAATGTACCCTTTGAGATGCTGGCGCGGGGAGCAATGCCAGCATGCCCCATTTGTTCCGGTATAAATGTTCAGCCCCTGGCCGTCTTCGGTTTTCGGGGTAGACACTGGAGAGGTGCTCGGGGAAGGCCGGGCGAGGAGCACAGAGGGAGGTGATATAACATGCCATTCGGAAGAGCCTGGTTTGGTGGGAGATATGGATTTGGCCGGGGCTTCGGTCGAGGTTGGGGCAGAGGCTGGCGTGGCTGGGGTAATCCCTATCCCTGGAGATCATTAGGTTACGGTTATCCTCTCAGGAGATATGGGCTATATAATCCCTTCCGTGCTTACGTCACTCCTCGGGCCTATGGCTACTCCCCATGGTAATGACACCATTCCGCAATAAGCGAAGGGAAAACAGGTAGAAATAACAGAGATAGATCAGTCCTGTACAGACATTTTAATTGAAAAGGAGGTAAATTATGCCAGGATTAGATGGAACAGGACCCCTTGGTATGGGGCCAATGACAGGGAGGAGGCGCGGTATCTGCGGAGGAGGCTTCGGACGCGGATATGGTTGGAGGGTTCCCTATCCCCCAACCGGTGCATGGCCGGGCTATGGAGCACCAGGGAACTTTCCATATGGGGGAAACCCCTACGCCGAGGGGCCTGCGTATGGGTCTTATGGTAACCCGTTCATGGCCCCTGATGCGACAAGCCCCTACGCCCCACAGATGACACGGGAGCAGGAACTGGATTTCCTCACAAACCAGGCCCAGGCAATAAAAAGCCAGTTAGACCAAATTAATGCTAGAATAACCGACTTGGAGAAAGAACAATAAAAATAGAAAAGGAGATCTTGTGAAAATTGCTATCTCAGCAACAAATCCCAGCATAGATGCTGATGTAAATCCTCGTTTCGGCAGATGCGAACACTTCATCCTTGTCGACCCTGAAACAATGGAATTCGAGCCCCTGGAAAATACTAACATCTCTGCCGGTGGTGCTGGCATTTCAACGGCACAGATGATTGCCAACCAGGGAGCAGCGATGGTAATCACCGGCAGCTGTGGCCCCAATGCTTACCAAACATTATCTGCCGCCGGCATCGAGATAATCACAGGCGTCGCAGGCAAGGTGAAGGATGCCATTGAGTCCTACAAGGCGGGAAAACTTAAGCCTGGAACTCAGCCTAATGTAGGTGGCCACTACGGAATGGGAATGAACCAGGGGGTGGGTACAGGACGTGGAATGGGCATGGGCAGAGCAATGGGAACTGGACAGGGAATGTCATACCAAAGAGCACCAGCAAGTACATCAGGTGCGTCCCAAGAGGAAGAGATAGAAACATTACGTAATCAGGTACAAACTATGTTGCAACAATTGAGAGAAGCTCAGCACCGGATCTCAGAGCTAGAAAAAGAGAAATAGCCTTTAGTTCTGAATAATCATCTGCACGGCAGATATGAGCTTTCCCATAAATAGCCATATTTGCTACAGCTTGTCCCCGGAAGTAACAACAGAACAAAACAAAGGAGGAATAAATATATGCCTAGAGGAGATGGTACAGGCCCATCTGGACAGGGGCCAGGAACAGGAAGAGGCTTGGGGCGTAACCAGGGATCTGGGATGGGCAGAATGGGTGGAAATCGCCCGGGCTCAGGGCCCAGCGGATACTGTGTTTGTCCTAAATGCGGAGCGAAAATAGCCCACCAAATAGGCACTCCCTGCTACAACCTGAGTTGTCCCAAGTGTGGCGCCAAGATGGTCCGAGAATAAAATATGATAGTATCTGTCGCCAGCGGTAAAGGCGGTACAGGAAAGACTCTGATAGCCACCAGCCTGGCCCTTTCCTTAAGCGACCAGACAAAAGTCCAGTTGCTGGACTGCGATGTTGAGGAGCCAAATACCCATATATTCCTGGATATTAAGGCAGAACAAAGCAGTCCTGCCCTGCTTCTCATTCCTCACATAGATGAAGATAAATGCACTCACTGCGGCGTATGCGCAGAGGTGTGTGCTTACAATGCCATAGCGGCGTTGCCGAAAAAGGTGCTGGTGTTTCCCGAGCTATGCCATGGATGTGGTGCCTGCTCTTACCTCTGCCCTGAGTCCGCCATCACCGAGGAAGGTAAGGAAATAGGGGTAATAAAGCAGGGAAGCTCAGGTAACATCAGGCTGGTCGCAGGAGAACTAACCCTCGGTGAGGTAGCGGCTCCCACCGTGATCCGAGAGGTCAAGCGGCACATTGATACTGCTGGCGATGTTATCATAGATGCTTCACCAGGGACTTCCTGTCCCGTGATCGAGGCAATCAAAGACAGCGACTTCTGCCTGCTGGTAACCGAACCCACCCCATTCGGACTCAATGATCTCTCTCTCGCGGTGGAAACGACAAGGAAGCTAGGTATCCCCACTGGTGTCATCATAAACCGTGCGGGTGATAATGACCAGTTGATTGAACAATATTGCCAGGAACAAGATATACCAATTTTATTACGAATTCCCCTGGATAGAAACATCGCTGTGCTGTACTCCAAAGGCATACCCCTGGTAGAGGGAATGCCTGACTGGCGCAGAGACTTCCTTCAGCTATTCCACAGGATAAAAGAGATGCTACCAACTGCCGAGGTGTCGCGATGAAAGAGCTGGTTATCATCAGTGGCAAGGGAGGAACAGGAAAAACGAGCATAGCAGCCTCATTTGCCGCACTAGCACAAAGAAAGCTGCTGGTAGATTGTGATGTCGATGCTGCTGATCTCCATCTCATTCTCAAACCACAGGTCAAGGAAAACAACGAGTTTTGGAGCGGACAAAGCGCCTTCATAGATAATGAAAAGTGCGTTGAGTGCGGACTCTGCGAGAAAGTATGTCGCTTCAATGCCATCACCAACAACTATGTGGTCGACCCCATCTCTTGCGAAGGCTGTGGGCTATGTGCCCGTGTATGTCCCGTGGATGCCATCACCATGAAGGACAATATGCCCGGGCACTGGTTCGTTTCAGAGACGCGCTACGGGACTTTGGTGCACGCTAAGCTAGGCATTGCTGAGGACAATTCAGGAAAACTAGTTACACTGATAAGAACCAGGGCCAAAGCCATAGCCCAAGAACAAAGCCTGGACTACATCATCAGCGATGGGCCCCCAGGCACAGGTTGTCCCGTTATCGCCTCTCTATCTGGAGCCGATGTGGCGTTGCTGGTAACAGAACCTACACTATCCGGCATCCATGACCTCGAACGTATTGTCAGCGTGTGCCAGCACTTTGGCGTCCCCGCACTGGCATGCATTAATAAATATGATATCAACGAGCAGAACACCGCAAAAATTGAAGAGTACTGTAATAGCAACAGTGTTAATATAGTAGCAAAAATCCCCTTCGATAACTCAATGATCCAGGCACTGGAACATGAAATGCCGGTAGTAGAATTCTCAAATAGCACGGCAACCCAACACATCAGGGCACTATGGCAAAACATAGTCCAAGAGTTGGATGACGCCCGCACAGAGAAGCAAACCTGAGTACCAGAAGAAAATAGGGATTCAGCACATAAGGAGAGAGGAAATGCCAAGCAAACAGGAAGTAGAAGAAAGCCTCAGTCAAATACTTATCCCAGGAATAACGCGGAATCTTCTACAAATGAATTTGGTGCGAGATATAACTATCGACGATGGGAACGTAAAGATCACCTTGGCAACAACCGCTGTGCCTGATAAAACACAGGATTGGTTAAAAGATAAAATAGCAGGGATGGTGGGGGAGCTTCCCAATGTTCACGCGGTCACCACTGATTTTGTTTCCGCCGCTCCCAAGGATCTTAACCAGATAGAACGTATAATAGCAGTCATGAGTGGCAAAGGAGGGGTGGGCAAATCACTGGTAGCTGGATTATTGGCTGCAGATCTGGCCCGAAGAGGAAACGATGTCGGTATACTCGATGCTGACATCACCGGACCCAGCATCCCCAAGATGTTCGGCTTAACCAATCACCCCATCGGTAGCGACACGGGAATAATGCCCTTACCTTCGACACAGGGCATTGGAATCATGTCAATGAACCTGTTGTTACCCAGCGAAGACGAAGCAGTAATCTGGCGCGGGCCCCTCATGTCCAAAGCCCTCACGCAATTCTGGGAAGAGGTTCTCTGGGGCAAGCTCGACTACCTGATAATAGACCTTCCGCCAGGCACAGGAGATGCCGCACTCACCATCATGCAAACAGTGCCGCTCACCGGCGTGGTTGAAGTTTTCACTTCCCAGGACCTGACGACAATGGTGGTGAGAAAAGCGATCAAGATGGCACAAAAAATGAACATCCGAGTGCTGGGTGTCATTGAAAACATGAGTTACCTGCTCATACCAGAAACAGGTAAAAAGATAAATGTCTTCGGAAAAAGCAAGGGAGAGGAAATGGCTCAGGCATCAAACGCCCCCCTGTTGGGACAGATACCTATTGACCCCAAGATTGCTGACCTGTGTGACCAGGGCAAAATTGAAAACTATGAATCTGATGTCGTGTCCAGCATCGTGGCTAATATGCTCACTGTACTGGATAAGAAAGGGGAAAGCTAGTTCAGATCTGTCCAGCCCAACCAGCAATAAATCAATACGAAGTACCTGACGCAGCGGACAACACTGAATTAATCTGAGCGGAAAAAGATAGTGAGAACATATCTGGATTGCATACCATGCTTCTTCAAGCAGGCTCTCATGTCAGCCAGACTGGCTGGAGCTGATGAAGCCACCCAGAAAAAGATACTGGATATGGTGGCTGCCGCGGTACCTGGCTTTCCCCTATCCAGCCCCCCACCCGCGATGGGGAGGATTGTATACAAGCTAGTCAGAGAAGTTACTGGGAGCTATGACCCCTTCAAAGAAATAAAGGATAAATACAACAGGATGGCCCTTGACATCTACCCTGAGCTGAAAGAAAGGGTAGCCCAATCACCAGACAGGCTGCTCACAGCATTAAGGCTGGCTATAGCAGGCAACATCATTGACTTCGGTGTTGGCAAATCCTTTAACCTGGAAAAGGAGATAGACGAGGTATTTACCAGGGACTTCGCCATCTTTGACTACGAGAAATTCAAGCGGGCACTAAATAGCACAGACCAGATACTGTACCTGGCTGACAATGCCGGAGAGGTAGTATTCGACCGCATCCTGATCGAAGAGCTACATAAAGATGTTATCTACGCGGTAAGGGACAAGCCTGCCATAAATGATGCCCTGATAGAGGATGCCAATTTCTGCGGAATAGACAAGTTGGCAAAGGTGGTCTCCAGTGGCTCCGATGCGCCAGGAACCATCCTATCCTCGTGCTCCGAGGAGTTTCTCAGCTATTACCACCAGGCAAAGATGATTATCAGTAAGGGTCAGGGAAACCTCGAGGGCCTAATGGACAAGGACAACGCACCCATCTTCTTCCTGCTGAAGATAAAATGCCAGATTATTGCCAATGTAGTAGGCTGTAAAGAAGGAGACATCGTGCTGAAGTATAACCACAAGCAGGGCTCACGCTAGGCTGTTGCCGTAACTCGTACCTCATCCCCTACGATGGCTTCGGTGAAATCACTGGCGCTTCCATCCTTCAGGGCAATCTCCAGGTAGCCGCTGCTTCCCATGATAGCCATCAAACCCTCCCCCTCCTCGTAATAACGATCTATCCCCTCGATCCTCAAGCCAGCTACCTCAATGACGACATCACTACGATACGCAACAGCACTCCTGATATCGGTGATCAAGTTACCAAAGTGGTCAATATATACAACTTGGCCAATAACCTCCCCCGACTCATCCGCACATGGTCTTGACACCGGGAAAACACGAACGGAGGTGATCTTCTCTCCAAACTCATACATGGATATCCCCAGCGACAGGCCGGCTGCCACTGGCGCAAAGATGTCCCTGCCATGGAATGTCGAACTCACAGGATGCCGCCAGAAACGAGGGTCGGTGATGGCAACAGCCTCGATTCCCCCTCTCAAATTGACCTGATCAAAATGCTGGTAAGGATTGGATGCCGGCTCCTCCTTATGTGACAGGTCGCTGATCACGTAGCTGAGAATTCCATTATTGGGAACAACAAAGAACGATGATTCGGCCCGCAGTATTATCCCCAAGCGTTCCCCTCCAACTCCAGGGTCCACAATAGCCATATGCACAGCTTCTTTCGGAAAATAGTGATAGACCATGTTGAGGACAAAGGCTGCCTGGGCAATATTATGGGGCTCGATGTCATGGGTTACATCAATAATCCTGGCCTCAGGGTTGGTACTAATAATAACTCCCTTCATGGCAGCAACATAGATGTCTTTGCTGCCGAAATCTGTGGTCAGGGTTATGAGAGAATGCTTCATCGGATTATCAAGAGAGCTTGACAATCAGCACCGCGAGGATGACGAAGACAACCGCCAGCACAATGCTGAGATAAAACAACGTTTTCTCTACCCCTCGGCGAGTACGATAGACAGAATCTGCCTGTCCGAAAATGCTTCCCAACCCTCCCCCGCGGAGTTGCATCAGAATGGTAACAATCAGGGCAATAGATACCAACATCTGGGTAATAAGTAGATAAGTAGGCAATTTATTCTCCCTCCATCTCCCGTGCAAGAATTTCCTGGACCACGGCAGGATTGGCTCTACCCCTGGTAGCTTTCATCACCTGCCCGGTCATAAACTTCAACGCCTGCTGCTTCCCGGCCTTATAGTCGGCAACAGCCCTGGTGTTGTTAGCTATCACCTGTGTTACCACATCCAGCAATTGTGCTTCATCGCTAAGCTGGCTGAGCTTCTTCTGTTCTACGATGTCGCGAGCTTCCTGCCCACTGCGGAACATCTCCTCCAACACCACCTTGGCCGCTGGCCCTCCAATAACGCCATTATCCAGCAGAGCCAGCAGATCCAGTAAGTGCTGTGGCCGCACTCTGGCATCGGCAATATCAATGTCATCCAAGTTTAGCAGGCGGCTGAAATCGCCCAAAATCCAATTGCTTAACTCCTTCGCCTTCCCCCTATCAGTCAGCTTGAGACACTCGTCAAAGTAATCTGCCAGCGGCTTGGATCCAGTGAGCACGTTGGCATCATATAAAGACAAACCAAACTGGTTCATGAAACGATCTCTGCGCGCTTCAGGTAATTCCGGCAGGTGGCTTCTGATATCATCCAGCCATTTCTCATCCAGCATCAAGGGTGGCAGGTCCGGCTCAGGGAAATAGCGATAGTCATCAGCATCTTCCTTGCTTCTTTGCACCACCGTTCTTCCCGTATCCCCTAGCCAGCCCCTCGTCTCCTGCACCAGCTTGCCCCCCTCCTCCAACACCTCCGCCTGTCGCTGAGCCTCATACTGCAACGCCTGGTACACTGCCTTGAAACTATTCAGATTCTTTAGTTCTGATTTAGGAGAAAGCTCCTTGCGCCCCCGGGGACGAACGCTGATATTGGCATCACACCGAAAGCTTCCCTCCTCCATATTTCCCGTGGAGACCCCCAGGTAGCGCACGATGTTCCTCAGCTTAACAAGATAGTCTCGAGCATCTTCAGGAGAGCCTATCTCCGGCTCACTAACCATCTCCATCAAGGGAATCCCGGCACGATTGACATCAATCAAGCTATGACCTTCCCCATGCCAAAGCTTAGCCACATCCTCTTCTAAGTGCACCCTGGTAAGATTGATTCTCTTCCTAGTACCGTCATCACCCTCGATGTTCACACAGCCCCCCACCCCTATAGGGACATCATACTGCGAGATCTGATAGCCCTTCATCAGGTCAGGATAACAATAATTCTTGCGGTCAAACTTGGTATAGCGCGATATAGTGCTATTTAAGGCCATAGCAGTCATTATTGTATATTCTACTGCCTTCTTGTTGATAACCGGCAGGGAACCGGGCATGCCCAAACAAACAGGACAAACATGGGTGTTAGGAGGAGCATCCCTGTAATCAGTGCTGCAGGAGCAATACATCTTACTCTCCGTCGCCAGCTGAGCATGCACCTCCAGCCCGATAGTAACCTCGTAATCCATAACTCAAGGTAGTATAGCAACCACGTCGAATCGAGACAAGAATATCAGCTTGCCCCAAATTCCCAGGGTTGCTATTATTGAACTTACGGGGATATAGCTCAGTTGGGAGAGCGCTGCGTTCGCATCGCAGAGGTTGGGGGTTCGAATCCCCCTATCTCCACCACTCGTAATATTGTTACCTTTAATTAACTTTCAGGTAGCTCCTCTAATTCTCCGGAAATAGGAACTCTCACTCCCTAATTGGTAACCATGTTACCCCCGTTCAATGCTAAGTTAATATTTTCTAAGCAATCTTATGTAACAAAAGACAACAAGGTCTTGACAGAATATCTAACATATTATAAAATATTAAGAATAAAGGATGGAATCCGAGGAGCTTAGAATAATGGTTGAACTTGGACAAAGAACAGCAGGATTGAGAAAGAAAGCGGGAATCAGTCAACAAAAACTCGCCGAGATGATGGGAGTTTCACGAACAACAATAACTCAGATAGAAAGCGGTAAAAGAAAGGTTTCTGTAGATGAATTAGCGAGGTTTTCAAAGATATATAATCTGTCTGTGGATAGGTTGCTATCTTCGAAAGAGGAACCAGAGGTAATTTTTGCAGAAAAACAAGAGGAGAGGAAAACGGAATCCCCGGTTAGAATAAATGTCCCTCAAAGAAATTTAGAAAAATTTAAAGAGGTGTTGCTTTATATTCTCAATAAGGTTGGCTCAAAACCCAATATAGGTGAGACTGTGCTATATAAGCTTCTTTACTTTACTGATTTTGACTTCTACGAAAAATATGAAGAACAATTGATTGGCGCCACCTATATTAAGAACTATTATGGACCAACTCCAGTAGAGTTCGAGAAGATAGTTGCCGAAACAATGAACAAAGAAATTATGAAAGTCGAAAGTAGTTATTTCAATTACCCTCAGAGGAAATATTTACCTCTTAGGAAAGCAGACCTTTCTAAATTGAGGGCTAACGAAATTGAGATAATCGACAAAGTTTTGGATAAACTTTCCGATATGAATGCAACTCAAATAAGCGACTACTCTCACGATGATGTCCCATGGTTAACAACAGAAGACAATGAGGTTATTGAGTATGAGTCTGTTTTTTACAGAACTCCTATCTACTCTGTGAGAGACTACGAATAATGGGGACATTTAAGGAGACTTCTCGTCTTCCGGAATTCGAGAAGGATACAAGGAGACTCCTAAAAAAGTTCAAAACCATTGAGGATGATCTAGAAATCTTTATTGAAAAACAACTATTCCTCTACCACAAGTTAAAGGTTGACAACAGGGGAATATTCCAAATCACAGGTTTGCCAGTAGAAAACCCTGAGGTCTACAAAGCCAAGAAGTTTGCCTGCAAATCTCTAAAGGGTAGGGGTGTTCAATCGGGGATAAGAGTTATCTATGCCTATGATGAGCAGAAGGATAAAATTATGCTAATTGAAATATATTTCAAAGGCGACAAAGCGAATGAAGATAAACAGAGGATACTGGAATACCTGCGTTAATATGTAATAATCTTGACGGCTGGGCAAGAGAAGAGTGAGCAACTAACGGGGAGTCTTAGAGGGGGC
>JAUXIH010000073.1 GCA_030621105.1 Dehalococcoidia bacterium
GCCGCTAACAGGCCTTGAACGTCTCTCTTAGCTTCAAGCTTTTTTATATTTGGTCCGAATAAACCCATTTATCTACTCCTCCCAAACTACGGTAGGTATTTAATCCTCTACTGGCTCAATGCGATTATCGGTAATGGCTACCGGTATGCCCGGAGCATCATCCCACTCCACCCAGTAGATATACTCAATGTCCCCGTTTATCCCCTGTTTGGCTAGGTCAATGATGACCTCAGCCTGCTGGCTGGCAGTGGTGGGACCCAAAGCACGACTATGGTGATGCTATTGGTGGATTGGTTGCAACACAGCCACCTAGCCCCACTGCCATAGCTAGAATGAGAGTAACAATAATAACTCTTGTGAGCTTCATCTCTCTTCTCCTGTTGCTTGCCCCCGCTCACGCAAATGGTCTAGAATCCACATGCGGACAAGTGTAGTAGGATCGATGTCCAGTTCTCTGGCTTCCTGTCTAAGTTTCTCCCACTTGTCTGCCGAGAGCTTGACAGGAATCACCTTGTCCAGAGGTTTCTTCACCTCTATCTGCACCACTTCATCGCTCTTATCCCAAGCATCGCCATGTTCAATACTTTCCGTCGGCTTATCTAAACCAAAAAGTTCCTCCAGTGGCTTGCGGGGTATCAAAACCCTCTTACCGAACTTGATTACCGGGATTTTGCCTGTCCTAGTAGCTTCGTAGGCAAGGTTGCGGCTGATTCCCAAGAGCTTGGCAACTTCCCTAACTGACAGTGTCAGCTTGCCCTCCACATTATTTTTTGGCTTGTTCATCACTGACATCACCTTATAAGCTCGCCATCTTCAGGGTTTCACCATAATCCGCTGTGGCAGTTTATCGCATTCGGAGATTAGTCTTTGTTTATCTTCCTCGCTAAATTGGATTAGACACATTCCTTGCCTCCCTCGGCTCCTTGCCCCCTCAGGGTGTCGCATCATATTTCTTTAATACCTCACGCCAAATGTAAAGAGATATTAGCCTTCCGCCAACGCTGATGTCAATAGTGGCCTCTCCGGCGGTCAGGGTGTCGCGGAGGATTTAGCCGGCATCATCGTAGCCAGCAAAGCAACTGTCCCTGCCACCACTCCAGGATGCAAGGTCAGATTTCATTTTTGGCCTCATATTGCACATACCGATGTCTTGTTACCTCATTTAACGAAAGGGGGCAATAGTGAAGAGGCTAATACCGAAGACATATCCGCGGAATAATAAAAGGAGGTTAAGAGGATTGACTGATATGATAAGAGGGGTTAGGATATGGCTAAATCAAATTTCCACCAGTTATGGGACGCAGCCTTACGACCTGACGTAAGCATTGTTCCCTTTCGCGTTTCTCTCGCAATATTTCACTAGCTGCACGAATTCCTTCAGCACCTTTCTGCTCACTGCCGCTGAAAACCAAGCGACCTGCTTACCCTGTTTCAATAGCGTGATATTATGGCGATTCTCAGCTACAATGGAAAAGCCATTGGCTCTATCCTCACTCGTCAGGAGCAATGAATCGTCTCTGTCTCCCTTTCGTTTATCACTCATTTTGACATCCCGACTCGCACTTTTGGCCAATTATCATTTAGCCTCCTGACAAGAAAACCTGAGGGATAATCACCGTTAACTCCTTGTTGCAAAAATATTCTGATTTTCTCTTTTCTCCTTATAGTTTTACAGTAACCCTAGCGTGTGCTCCGCAAGCCCTCTGCTTTTGTAGCGCCGAAGTATAGCCCTCACCCTGGCTGCCAATTCCCGGTAGCTCAAAGGCTTGGTAAAGTAAAAATCGGCTCCGGCTTCCACTGCCCTTGTCCATGCCTTACCGGTGGAATCTCTGCCCATCAGGATAACAGGAATGCCCAAAATGCTGTGTAGTTGTGAGCAGACCTCGGTACCATCTCTGCCCGGCAATGCCTCATCCACAATAATCATGTCAGGCTTGAACTCATCCAATTTCAACAGGGCTTCAGGGTAGTTAGACGCACAAGCTACGGAGAAGCCGGCCTTGACTAAGGCTGAAGTAATCCCCTTGCTCAAAGCGGTTTCATCCTCAATAACGAGAACCCTGCTCGACATCTGTCCCCCCAAGTCGTTTATCCACTCACTGGCTTTTGCTTTGTGTTCTTCTACCGCTTGTTTAGACTTTTTGTAGACCAGCTCAACCAGCTCCTCGGGAGAAGACACAGTAAGTTTGGCAAGCTCCCATAGCTCCTCATCAGACATGCCTATCAGCCGCAACTTCGTCTCAGCATGCAAACGCCGGGATAACGCATCGTCGCCATCCGCCTCGGCAGCCGCACCGCGCAATGCCTCACGCAGGTGATACTTTACAAAATTTCGCTTTGCCACTTGTCCCATTCCAGTGCTGCCATTTCCTCATCGTCTCTGAGCCTTCTCTGAGCCTTCTATTGACCTATGTTTAGTATTTGCTTTATAATAAAAATAGGTGGTGGTTCACCGACTATTGTTATATACTTCCTTATCTTCACGAAGAGACCTGTTGCCGCAGGTCTTTTCTCATGGTAGTCAACATCGCCTCATTGCCAACTCACCGGTCCGCACCTCGGGAATACTAGCACACGGCCAAGCTAGATGTCAAGTATTACTTGATAACTTGCACAAGCCATCCAACAGTTGCTAGCCTTTTCTGGAGAAACTTAAAGGGGGCGACCAAGCAGGTGAGCTTAGGAGAAAGAGTCAGACAAAGAAGGCAGGCGTTAAAGATTACCCAGCAAGAGCTGGCTCAAGCTATCGGGATGACGCCACAGCATATCTCGGCTATTGAGCAGGGTAAATGGGCTCCTTCTATAACCCTTCTTCCCAAACTGGCTGAAGAACTGGGGGCAAGCATTGACTACCTTGTGTCCGGCAAGGAAGGGATTATCACAGATACAATGGCAGCAATAAAGGCTGACAAGAGGCTCAAACTCAAGGCAAAGAGAGCGCTTATGGCTTTGATAGAGGAACTTCGCGAATCTGCCGTAAGTGAAAAGCCCTGAATCTGGTAATACCCATTCACAAGGAGCAGGACACCGGTGGTGAGGTTAATAAATCCCCTTCCCTCCACCAAGGGGAAGGGGATAAAGTCTCCCTTTAGAAGGGAGGCACTGGTGCCAGTGCCTCATCTCCTTACCAAGGAGAGGTAAGAGAGTCGCCGCCTCTCTTTGAAGGGGGGGAAGTAAAGATATAATAGAGGCAGGCCCCGTGAAGTCGACACAGGGCAGCCGATTACATTGGTTAGGGGGTAGGTGTTACTGCTTTTTAACTTGCCGTCGACATTAACAATGCACTGCTTGTTGCCTCGACCACACGAAATGGCTTGTTGTTCAATTGCCTTGCCGAGGTATGAGAAAGCTCACCCATTGTTGGCTGTGCCAACAACTAACTCATCCTGTTGTCTTCAGTGTAGGTCGTTGATATAATAGCCGCATAAAACAATATCGATGGTACTGGTGTGGAGGGTACTATGAAAATATATTGGGGTTGGGGCTTGTTGGTAATAGCCCTTTTGCTTGTAGTTGCTACAGCATTAGTATTCGTACTACCGGCAAAATGGGCAGATCGCCTTGATTCTTGGGCACTAGTTTTAGCAGCAATAATGATGGGTTGGTCTGCTTGGCAACAGCGCCATGGTGCACACCAAATGAAAGAGCAATACGATGAAATGAAGAAGCAGGCGGAAAGCATTGAATCAATTAAACGAATGAAAGCCAAAGAATCAACACCCAGGTTACACCCCAAACGGCACGATAACCTATAGAAACAAACCCTAAAATTAGCTTGAGGTAGATACATACACTGATACCTACGGCAAAAACTTCACCGAGGGTTAACTTTCTGACGGAATGTGCAAGAGGAAAACCAGCACTGGTAGACGGGGAGACCGAGCAGAGTCGAACTCGGCCTGAAACACCATTTGCTTTTATTGGCAGTCCCAAGCTTCTCCGCTAGGAAGAGAGTCATTCTTCTATGCGCCAGAATTTCCATCCGTTCACAGCGGTCTGCGTCACTGATTTCGCAGCCGCACTAGGAGTGCTGTATATGCGGGTGTCTACCTCATAACCGATTCCCTTCCCGGCTCTCACTATTTTCATGGTATACTGGACTTCTTTGTAGGTCCTATTAAAGGTATCTCCAACCTTAGGCAAACGATGGACCTTTCTTACAGGCATTTCGTACCTCCCGGATTTTGTCTAAAGTAATTATAGAGTAAAGCGTAGTTCAAATCCAGAAGCACCTAACGTGCCGGTTTGCTCTGCGGTTCCTAGAAGGCGGCCTGTCCTATTGACATTATCTTCTCGAAGGAATATAATTACGTTAATGATAATTGCTGACGAGTTCGTCAAGGTCGCCGAAGCGGCAAGTGTCATAGGATTCTCGGCACAACACACACGGCTACTGATCCGACAGGGCCAATTGAGGGGCACCAAGATTGGCCGTGACTGGGTAATAGCACGAGAATCTTTGCACTCGTTTCTAGTTCGGCGTAGTACTGAGCCAATGTTCATCGAGCGGAAACCAGGACGTCCACCAACAGTACCATCAGGCAGGGGTAAGCTCCCATGAACCTGATTACAAACGAGACAATAACAAACCTCAGAGGCCGGTACCATAAACACCTTGATATTGCAGCGTTCCTCTGCAAATTGATTTCGGAAACCTCCCAAGAAGAGAAATGAACTTTATCAAGCTTGAATCGGCAGAAAAACTGCGGGGCGGATATTACACAGACCGATACATAGCCTCGTTTTTAGTCAAGTGGGTTAACGCATCTAAACCAAGCTCTATATTAGAGCCTAGTTGTGGCGATGGAGTATTCCTCAGTGAAATTGAACAACAAAATATAACCAGTATAAAACAGATTACTGCGTGTGAAATCAATGAGATGGAGGCTGAAAAAGCTAAGCAACTCACGAGTTTACCCGCTCGTGTCATAAACACAGACTTTCTTCGGTGGTATCTATTTCAAGGAAGAAACGAAGACGGATTTGACGCGGTAGTAGGAAACCCTCCCTTCATACGTTACCAATATCTGCCCAATGAGCAGCAGTTACTAGCAGAAGAGATTTTCAGGCAACTGAAACTGCCATTCACAAAACATACCAATGCATGGGTTCCATTCGTATTAGCTTCAATAAAACTTCTACGACCAGGTGGTCGGCTAGCAATGGTGATCCCGTCCGAGATATTCCATATTCCGCATGCAAAATCTTTGCGAAGTTACTTGGCTGAACAATGTTCAAAGATTCTTATATTTGACCCAGAAGAAATATGGTTCAATAACACCATTCAAGGAACAGTATTACTTCTTGCAGAAAAGAAGAGAGAACCCTCTGAAAAAGGACGTGGGGTAGCGGTAATTCGTGTTAAAAACAGACAAATGCTGACTGCCGACCCAGAGCGTTACTTTCAGAAAGCAAAATATACAAACGGCGTCACTATTGAGGGGAAATGGATGTCCCTATTCCTCTCACAGAGCGAAAGAACGCTTATTGAACAAGTAAAAGAAAATGATAGGATCAAGGGGTTCTCGGAAATAGCGTCTGTTG
>JAUXIH010000041.1 GCA_030621105.1 Dehalococcoidia bacterium
CAGAGAGCTAGCCCAACTAGCCATACGGTTGATGCGTCCCGTCCGGGATAAGCAGCGAAGGGAGTCAAAGACAAATACTGAGTTAACCTGCAAGCTTACTTCCCTGGCGGCTTCGACCACAAGGTCTATATCATTACCACTAGCAGCAGAACGGGCCGCCCTTAAAGCAACAAATCCCTGAGCCATGGTAGCCACCTGTGAATCCAATACCTCCACATGTAAACCTGGCACAGCATCCTCTGCCATTCTAGCTCCTGCCTGAGCCAGAGACATCGTAGCTGTGAAGTGAGAAAAACAAACGATGTGAACCAGCCTGTTCGTCTTCTGGCTTAATCTGGCATACATCTGAAGATAAAATTTCGGCGGCCATGGAGTAGTATCTATCTGCGCAACTTGCTGAAAGCTGTGAATCCGCTCCACAGGCAAGTCGTCCTCAGTATCCTGATAACTCTTACCTCCTATAGTAATCCGAACAGGAATAATATGAATATCATATTCATCAATTACTTCTCGCGGTAAGGAAGCAACACTATCAGTTACTATAGACACCTTGGCCATATAACCCAGCCTCAATTACACTAAGCAGACAACCTGC
Source organism: Dehalococcoidia bacterium (assembly GCA_030621105.1). Lineage (GTDB taxonomy): Bacteria > Chloroflexota > Dehalococcoidia > GIF9 > AB-539-J10 > JAGGVQ01. Next base: position 596 of record JAUXIH010000041.1, read on the forward strand.
AGACCTTCAGAATCTGGCCACTGCATCAGCTGACGTAGTCAAGCAAAAACTACATGATACAATAACAGAAAATATAACGGTTACAGCTTTCATGCTAAAAGTCATTGTATGTTCAGAAACCCTGACCCCGGATTATGCATCTTCAGTTCAGCCTTCTGACAACTGCTGCAGTGCTAGCTTAACTTTCTCCTCTATATCCAAATCTTGAGCCCCAGGAATGCTGGAAACTGCCCGTGTCGCCTCCCTCAATGACCAGCCCAGGCTAGTTAGAGCAGCCACAACATCACCATCCTCCTGGGATATAGACAATCCCTGTCTGGTCCAACCCTTGTCCACCTTTCCTTTTAATTCCAGCACAATCCGATTGGCTATCCTCTTCCCAATTCCAGGCACCTGACTAATAAGCTCGGTGTTCTCTGAGGCAATAGCCATTACTACCTGCTCGGCGTTCAGGGCAGAAAGCAATGCTAATGCCACCCGGGGACCAACACCAGATATAGAAATAAGGCTCTTGAATAAGTCCAGCTCCTCACTGGAGATAAAACCATACAAGGCAATGTTATCGCCCCCTGTATGAAGATAGGTATGTAGCAGCACCTTGTGGTCAATGGTTCCTGGCTGGTTCAATACTGAACCTGGCACATATACTTGAAAACCAATACCTCCAACGTTGACTATGACCGAATCAGAGCTTCGTTGCTCCAACACTCCCTCCAAAGTTGCTATCATATTAGGAGCCCTCTTCTAACCAGCGACTAAAACAATCCTCCTGAATGTGACAAATAGCTACAGCCAGCGCGTCAGCAGCATCACTGGGCTGAGGTAGCTGAGAGAGGCTGAGTTGCAATTGAACCATCTCCTGTACCTGGACTTTGTCGCTATGTCCATAACTAGTCACTTGCTGTTTTATCTGCGTCGGTGAATAGTAAAATACTGGCAATCCTTGATTCGCTGCTGCCAAAATAGCCACGGTCTGGGCCCTGCCAATTGCAAAAGCTGAACGCACATTTAAGGCCACAAAAGGCTCTTCAATGGCCACTTCTGCAGGCTGATTTTGCACAATAATCTTACTCAACTCAACATATAAGAAATGCAACCTCTCCTCATGAGAACTGCGGTGAGATGGCTCCACCACCCCCCAATCAACCGCTCGCATTTCCCCCGAGATATAGTCCACGACACCATAACCCAAGTGTACAGTTCCAGGATCAATCCCCAGGATACGCATGCTAAGCTTGGCTATGCAACTGGGCTAAAGTAGCATCGGAGAAATCAACGTTGGAGAAAACATGCTGCACATCATCTAATTCCTCCAACTGATCCAGGAAGTTCAAGGTATGAACCGCTTCCTTCTCTCCCAGCAATATCACAGACTCTGGCACCAGAGCAACCTCCGCAGACAAGACATGTGCTTCCTTCTCAATAGCTCGCCGCACCTGCTCCAGATCCTGCGGCTGGGTGTGAATCTCAATATACTCCCCCTCTGTATTAACATCCTCAGCCCCAGCATCAATCGCATGCAAGGCCATCTCCTCGGCCTCCGGACCTCCTCCTTCTACATTAATTACACCTTCGCTCTTAAACATCCAGGAGACACAGCCACTTTCTCCTAAACTACCACCATGCCTCATAAAAATACGCCGGACATCTTGAATAGTGCGGTTACGATTATCAGTCAACGCCTTCACCAAAACCGCCACACCATTTGGCCCATAACCTTCAAGAGTCACATCAATTAAATCAGAGGCCTCCCCTCCCCCACTGGCACGTTTAATAGCCCTCTCAATATTATCCGAAGGCATGTTATTATCACGAGCTCTCTGTACTATTAACCGTAACTGCAGGTTACTATCCGAATTGGGGCCACCCTGACGCACCGCTACCATAATCTCGCGCGCCAGTTTGGTAAATAACTGCCCCCGGCGAGCATCAGTCACGCCCTTCTGCCTCTTAATCTGTGACCACTTAGAGTGTCCTGACATTTCTCACTTCCAATTCGATTTTAGCACCACAACTATGGGAGGTAAAGCACACGCACTCGTTCAGATAACAAGTACGTACACAACACTCTGCCTGCAATCATGTAGTCAACATCCCTCGGTTGCAAAAACATAAACAGCCATGGCAAAATTTACCAACAATGGCTATCCTGCAGATGCACACATTGCCTGATTCTGTGCTCAGGCAAAAAGCCAAAAAAATAACTATCATTGATAGCTCTACCCAAAAGCTTATCGATGATATGATCGACACCATGCGAGCCAATTCCGGAGTGGGACTGGCTGCTCCGCAAATAGGAATATCACTACGACTAGCGGTTATTGAAATACCAGAATCAGGAAAAGTCATCACTCTGGTCAACCCCGAGATAGTGAAAAGGCAGGGAGAACGTATCCTCGAAGAGGCTTGTCTCTCCGTACCAGGATACTACGGGGAGATTAAGAGAGCAGAAACAGTCACGGTTAAGGCTCGAGATCGTAATGGCAAGAACTTTCGACTCAAGGGCAAGAACCTATTGGCTCAGGCACTAGAGCACGAGACAGACCACCTCGATGGCATCCTGTACATCGACTATATAGATAATCCTGAAAAGCTATATAAGGTGTCTGAATAAGTTAAACCTGAAATGTTTCATCTCACCCTCAGAAATATCAGGTCAGGCATCTAGTTTTTCTTCTCGCTGTCGCGACCGACATACAGCATAGCCTGAAAAAAATATAATTGCTACAATTATACCAATAATCCACCTATACGATGTATTCAACTCCAGGTCTGTGGTGGATACCAACAAACGAATGTAGTAGTTAACAGTCACCAAGCTTTCCTCATCCGCGCCAACTTTAAGCCATATCTCCCAATTTTTATCGTACCACTCTTGACTCTCAGGTATACCAATCGTTACCTCTACCTGAGTATTGGAGTTGGCGGGCACATCAACTTGCTGAAGAAAAGATATCCAGCTACTGGCAGGGAACAGTGCTTCTCCTGGCCTCCTCTCCGATTCCTTGGGATTATAGGTGTCCAGCGTGAATACATGGCTTATGTTGTCCTTATTGGAAATCGTGATATTAAATGTCGCCTCTTGCCCAGGCTCTAAATGAGCCACCTTCACCTCAGCCGGAGACACACTGAAGGTCAAAGCCGAGGCAGGAGAAGACAAAATAATAAACAAGAAGCCGACACTCAGAAAGACAAGATACTTGGCCAGATGCATTATCAGGCAGCCACAGCACTTATGGTTATGTGAGTTTGTACCTTTTTACTATATAACGAAAATGATTCCGGACTTAACAATTTCAGGCCAAATTGCTTGGTGGCATCAGGAGCAAGGCTGTTAATCATCTCAGATTCGGTGGCATTAACAATGATATAACTGTCACCATCATGTGATATCTTGTACCACAACACATACTCATCCCAGCTGGAGCCCCCTGTACCACCATGCTGATCATTCATGCCATCATTACTTAACATCCACTGGTAACTGCCATCTATTTCCCTGGCATTTTCTCCTTTAATTCGAATAATCTCGTCGACATTGCCGGTATTATTTATCGTGCACCACTCCAGCGGCGGGTCCGTATAATAAGTAGCGTTCGCTGTCACATTTCCCAAATCCCATTCTGACAAGGAAAGTTCTACAGCCAAAACTGTCTCCGTGGTAGTCATGTTAATGGTTATCACGGCGCTAGTGTTGGTTGAATCCACAGCAGAGACTGGCGAGAAAGGCTTAAAAAGAAGGATTGAAATCAGGGCAACAACTGCCACCAATCCCACAAAACCAAATCTCATAGCTCTCATTTGAAATTCCCTATATACTAAAGTACTGGCAACTCAAGGTCAATACTTTACCTTACAAAACTGATCTTCTTTTACTATATTATTCGGCAAATGCCATAAAAGCAATACCAACATGCTGGAGCAGTAATATTTGACCAGCTTTCGGCAATTGCTTTAAAATGCTTTGTCTGGCAGCGTAGCTCAGCGGTAGAGCAGAGGACTCATAAGCCTTTGGTCGCTGGTTCAAATCCAGCCGCTGCCACCACCAATCCCAATAGAAGTACCAGCCTTAAGAAATGATTTCAGACTAAAACAAGCGCCTCTTGGTCCCTGTACCAAAGAGACCAGGACTGAAAGTCTGACACCTGGGACAAAAATAAGTTCCCCTATTCCGTACCACAATTCTCTGAACAGGAGTGCCACAAACAAGACAATCCCCACCATGCCTATGAGCAACCTTAAAATCAAGCTGGGCCCTGCCCAATCTTCCACTGGGCCTGACATAGGTATCAACGCTGGCACCCTTATGCCCTATAGCAAACCACAGGACATCACGAATAGCATGGTACAGCTTGCGAACCTCCTTATCAGATAAAAGGTCTGTTTTGCTCAAGGGATGAATTCCCGCAGCAAAGAGAGCTTCATCAGCGTACATATTGCCAATACCAGCGATAATGCTCTGCTCCAGGAGAGCTGCCTTCACAGAAATATGATGCTGCCTCAACTGCCATCGCAATACAGCAGGAGTGAATCTGTCACTCAAGGGCTCCACCCCCAATCTCCCAACTACAGAGGTAATATCCTCAACCAGCCATATTAAACCTAGGCGGCGCGCATCCACGAACACCAGGCGACTATTATCAGAAAGGTGAAAAATAGCCCTGACAAAAGATGCAGCCTTCTCAGGATTGAGCAATAGTGCACCTGTCATCCGGAAATGCATGATAAGCGCTTGTGTGCCCACCAGATTGAATATGAGGTACTTGCCGCGACGGTCAAGACTATCTATAGTTTTCCCCGTCAGCTTGCGGCGGAATTCATCAGGGGAAAGCCCCGATATCATTTCAGCATCAAAAACAGCCTCTCCGGTAAAACGTTGGCCAATAACACAGGGCAGAAGCTCATTTTTGATTATCTCCACTTCAGGCAGTTCAGGCATCTCGCTAACTAGTGTATCAAGATGAGTCTTACAACCTCAATTCCCAGTGCTATAATCTACAATTAGTAGTATGAGCTATCGAATCATAGCTAAAGAAAACCTCACTCAGGACATTCACCTGCTTCGGGTTGAAGCACCAGCCATGGCCAACAAAGCCCAAGCAGGGCAATTCACCATGGTCAGGAGCGACGAGAAAGGCGAGCGTATCCCCATAACCATTGCTGACTGGGACAAACAAGAAGGAAGCATAACCATCGTCTTCATGGAAGTAGGTGCCACCACAAAAAAACTGGCTCGTCTAAATGTTGGGGATACCCTGCTGAATTTCGCTGGGCCACTGGGGCGTCCTACAGAAATAAAATTCTTTGGCACTGTAGTTTGTGTCGCAGGTGGCTTCGCCATCGCCACAATAGTACCTGTTGCTCGAGCTATGAAACAAGCAGGTAATAAAGTCATATCCATAATGGGTTTTCGTACAAAAAGCCTGGTATTCTGGGAAGACAGATTGAAAGAAGTAAGCGACAATCTCATCATAACCACCGATGACGGCTCATATAAACGTAAAGGGTTGGTCACTGAGCCGCTAGAAAAACTGTTAGAGCAAGATACTATCAACAGAGTGATTGCCATTGGCCCCACCACCATGATGAAAGCTTGTTCTACAACCACTATGTCTTTTGGTGTCAAAACCATGGTGAGCCTCAATCCCATAATGGTCGATGGCACAGGCATGTGTGGCAGCTGCCGCGTCTCTATAGGAGGAAAAACCATGTTTGCCTGTGTCGACGGTCCAGACTTCGATGGACATGCGGTTGACTGGGAGCTACTAATGAATCGCCAGCGTACATACTTAGACGAAGAGAGAGAATCACAGCGACTATTAGAAAAAAGACTACGTCCCGAGTTTTAAGCCATGGCAAAAATAAACTTAAATCGCCAACCGATGCCCAAACAGTCTCTGGAGTCAAGAAAAAACAACTTCGACGAGGTTGCTTTAGGTTATACCCCAGAGCAAGCGCTGGAGGAGGCCAGCCGTTGTCTCCAGTGCCCCAAACCGCCATGTGTTACGGGATGTCCTGTAGGCATTGACATCCCTGACTTCATAAAAGCGCTGCGTGAACACGATATGCCTGAAGCAACACATATTCTCAAGCGCAAGAATAGTCTCCCTGGCATCTGTGGCAGGGTCTGTCCCCAGGAATCTCAGTGCGAGAAGAGCTGCGTATTAACCAAAAAAGGCGCCCCTGTGGCCATCGGCAGGTTGGAACGTTACGTCGCTGACTGGGAACGCTCCCACCCAGAGCTCGTTCGAAAACAAGGGCCCCACATCGACCATCATGGAAAGAAGATAGCCATTGTTGGCTCAGGGCCAGCAGGCTTATCCTGCAGCGCCCAGCTAGCGCAAATGGGGTATGAGGTAACCATATTCGAGGCACTCCATTCAGCCGGAGGAGTATTAACATACGGAATTCCGTCCTTCAGGCTCCCCAAGGACATAGTCCAAGGCGAGATAGATTATGTCAAATCGCTGGGTGTTGAAATACAGCTTGACCAGGTAATAGGAAAGATATCCACCGTGGATGATATCTTAAAAAATGGCTATGCTGCCGTATTTCTGGCTCCGGGAGCTGGAGCTCCAATGTTTCTCGATATACCGGGCGAAAACCTCAATGGAATTTATTCTGCCAATGAATTCCTTACTAGAATCAATCTCATGAAGGCCTATCTCTTTCCCGAATACGATACACCAATAAAAACAGGTAACAGGGTAGCTGTGATTGGTGGCGGCAATGTCGCCATGGATGCCGCAAGATGCACTGCAAGACTTGGCGCTGAAAAAGTATACATCATATATCGCCGCTCCAGAACAGAAATGCCAGCAAGACAGGAAGAGAGAGAGAATGCCGAAGAGGAAGGAGTAATTTTCACTCTCCTGACAAATCCTAAAAGATTCATCGGTGATGACCATGGCAAGCTTACCGCAATTGAGTTATATAAAATGAAGCTTGGCGAGCCCGATGACACTGGTAGGCGTAGACCCATAACTATACCGGAAAGTGAATTCACTATTGACATTGACACAGCAATCGTTGCGCTGGGAACAAAACCTAACCCCCTGATTCCTTCATCAACCACAGGTCTGGATTTGACCAGATGGGGCACTGTAAAAACAGATGCAGCTACAGGCAAAACCAGCAAAAACAGCGTCTGGTGTGGAGGAGACATGGCTACTGGGGCAGCTACCGTCATCAGCGCCATGGGGGCCGGGAAGATAGCCGCAACTTCCATTGATAGCTATCTAAAAAACACCGGCTGAACTAACTTGGCTATCCCCCTATTCACCAAGGGGAGACATATCCTTCCAGTTTTTCCCTGATTTCAAATCCACTCTCAACGGAACGTAAAGCTCTATTGCATGAACCATCGCCTCAGTAACCAGAGATGCCATCTCTGCTATTTCCGCTGACGGCACTTCAAAGATCAGCTCATCG
>JAUXIH010000077.1 GCA_030621105.1 Dehalococcoidia bacterium
CCCTCAAGGCAGCCAGAGTGGGACTTAAGCCTGCTTTACCTGAAGTAGCTACGACAACAAGATCAACATCGGCATGAGAAGCCATTTGCTCCATCGAAGTAAATTCCCCTTGATAGGAGAATTGCGGCTTAGCAACGGAGTAAATCAATCTAGGATGGAACTCTTTTACCTGCTGTTCTAACAAACGAAGGTTATTACCACCAGCCAGGCCTACTACTTCAAACTTATGAGATAAGCCACGGATAACATCGAGAGTCTGTTGGCCGATAGAGCCAGTCGATCCCAGTAGAGCTACCCGCTTTACATCACCAGCCATGCCACATAATAGTATGCTCCTACCCCCACAAAAATCAGGCTATCCAACCGATCAAGTGCTCCCCCATGACCAGGAAGCAGGCTACTTGAGGATTTAACCCCCATATTACGCTTAAATAATGATTCCACCAAATCGCCAAACTGAGCCAACAAGCTCACAAGTAAACCAAAAATGACTACCTGCCAGATAGGCAGAAATAAGGAGGAAAAGAGCCCGACAATAAGCATCATGATGATGGCTCCTAGAACGGAGCCGATAAATCCCCCTATAACACCCTCCCAGGTCTTCCCTGGGCTTATTCCAGGGTCAAGCCTGTGCCGCCCCCAGTTCCGGCCTACTAGAAAGGCACTTGAATCGCTGGCAAACGTAGTAAACAAGGCAAGATATACCCATGCCCGGCCATTGGACAAGGCATCTAACTGCAGCCAGTAACTAAGTAGCCAACCAATATAGAAAACACCAGCGATAGTCCATGCCCAACTATGAAACGCCTTATCGCGAGAGGACCGTGTCAATAACAACCAGCCGAGGGATATTACAATTGGCAAGGTGATTACCACGGGCAGTATATCCTGATAATATGGGCTCAGGGCCAATCCCAAAGACCAGGCCGGGGCAAAATAAAGCAGGGGACGAGCGACATTTTTGCTGATAACCAACCGGTGAAATTCGAAGGTTCCTACCACAGCAGCACCCCCAACAAGCAAGCTAAACCATGGAGGTCCAAACCATACGACAGGAACAGTAATAAGCAAACACGCAACAGCAGTGAGAACCCGTCGGACAAGCATGTGAGAACCCTCTCTATTCAAGCTGTTATGATCCAATGTGCTATAGAAAGATAAGCAGTAGAGCTAAAGTTCCCTTAGCTCCTTTTCCTTATCCTGACCTATAAGATGCACCTTTTCCATAAAGGCATCGGTGATTTCCTGAACTTTCTTAAGGGCATTACTGAGATCATCCTGAGATATATCTTTGCTTCTCTCAGCTTGTCGCAACTTCTCTACCCCATCTCGTCGCAAATTACGCAGCGTAACTCTACGTTCCTCCACCCTCTTTGAAACAACCTTGACCAGTTCAACACGACGTTCTTCGCTCAGAGGAGGAATAACAACACGAAGCACACTGCCATCATTTGTGGGATTAAGACCTAAATCAGACTTAAGAATAGCTTTCTCAATACTTTTCAGTGATGCTCGCTCCCACGGCTGAACAACGATCAAACTAGCACCCGAAGTGGATATAGATGCCAGGTGCTGCAATGGCATTGCAACACCATGATAATCAATCTTGAGATTTTCTATCAAGGCAGGCGTAGCCCGACCAGTCCGAATTGTAGTCAGCTGTTGAGCTAAACCATCAACAGCCTTTTGCATCATCAAGCTCATTTCGTGTAGAGCTTCATCAACCATTGTTACCCTCTAATAAAGATAGAGTCGGAGAAATCAACCACCAAGCTCAAATTTAGCAAACCGACGCACCCTGATGTTCTCTCCCATCTTGGCGACTGTTTGAGCAATAATCTCCTGGACTACCTTGCCAGGCTCTCGGACGAAAGGCTGAGAAAGGAGACAGACTTCCTGCGGGTTCAGATCCATATCCTCTGGCATTTCTTCGGCAGAGATATACTGAGGTGATGTAGCGGCAATTTGCATAGCCAAATCATGCGCCAGTTTTTTAAACTCATCGGTGCGCGCAACAAAATCTGTCTCACAATTTACTTCTACCAGGACCCCCACCCTGCCATTATGGTGAACATAGGATTCGATAACACCTTCGCCTGCAGAGCGTTCCCTCTTTCGCTCAGCTAAAGCCAATCCAGAAATCTTCAATCTATGGACAGCAGCATCAACATCCCCTTGAGATTCCAACAATGCTTGCTTACATTCAAGGATGCCAACATCAGTCCTGTCCCTTACTTCCTTAACCGCCTTGATAGAGATTCCCATAAAAATACGTGTTAACCCTCCTCAGGCTCGAATGTGTAGGAGCCAAACACTTCGACTGGCTCCTCAGACTCCGCAGCTGCCAATTCAGTGGCCTCTTGCTCCGCCTCCCGCATCGCCCTCCCCTCAATCACGGCATCAGCTATCTTACTGCAAACCAGCCTGATTGTCTTAATGGCATCATCATTAGCAGGAATAGGATAATCAATACTATCGGGATCGGAATTGGTATCAGCTATGGCTACAACAGGAATATCCAGCTTCTTAGCTTCAGCGAAGGCAAGCTTATCCTTGATTGGATCAACGATAAACAAAGCCTGGGGTAACTGGGACATCTCCTTAAATCCTCCCAGCAACATGTTTAAGCGCAGAATCTCCTTTTCCAGCTTAGCCCGTTCCTTCTTGGGCAAGTAATCGAACTCCCCCTTATCCCTGCGATCTTCCAGGCGTACCAGATAATCAATACGGCCCTGTATCGTGACGAAATTGGTCAGCGTGCCTCCTAACCATCTCTGATTAACATAGAACATCTCACATCTCTGGGACTCTTCTTGCACCACATCTTGAGCTTGCTTCTTGGTCCCTACAAAGAGAACAGCCTGGCCATCAGCTACAAGGTCGCGTACATAAGCATACGCTTGAGACAACATAAGAGCGGTTTTCTCCAGGTCAATGATATGTATACCATTGCGCTGAGTGAAAATATATTTCTGCATGTTGGGATTTCGATAGCTAGTATAGTGACCAAAGTGAGCTCCTGCTTCCAAAAGCTCCTTCACCGAAATACCTTCCATGTTGTCTGTTATTTCACCAATCCTTCCTGTTAGAAGTTCCCGTCATCATATCACAAGCAACGCCATCATTCCAGCAACACCTGATACGCCATAGCTACCACCACTATGAGAAAATCTCACCAGCGCTCTTTCCGCAGGCCAGAAGACGCTTACATGAAAAAACGATAATACCCTGCTGCCGCCGCTGTCAGTGTCCAGACAACTATGGCAAATATCTTCCTCTTCTGGCGCTTTGCCTTGTCTTCCATCCAGGCACTCCCGCGCTTGTAGCATTCATGACAGACATGCATACCATGCCACTCATGCCATTGATCGTTCACATCATATCTTTTCCAGCACGTGGAACATACTCGCTTGGCCATAATCACCACCTCACCAATGCAGGATGCGTTCAGTATATACAAAAAGGAAGCGGAAGGTAAAGCCCTCCCGCTTCCTTTTTGTAACTAACTATCCGATACTATCAAAAGCATTCACTAAGTTCGCAGCATCAGGCAGTCATACTCTTCTCTGTCACACCTTTACCTGTCAGCTCAAGAAGCAGCCATAGCCCCACTGCAGCTGCCAAGCCATAAGGCTTTCCCGGTATCAGGCCAACAATACAACCTGCAAAGGCTGCGATTCCTCGCTCCAGGTTGTTAGTAACCATGCTCATGGCCACATAGCCACACAGCCATACCTGAATACCAAGGGTAAGTCCAAACCCAACGAGCAGGGCCGGCTTCATCAAGGTCACGACGAGGCTCCATCCCAGGAAGATGCTCATGCCCCAGAACAGACAGGTCGCACCTCCCCAATAGGTAGGAAAGTCTTTCTTACTCGTGGAAGCAAACCTCTGGGAGACAATGGCCTGTCCTCCAGTCCACTGCGGACCACAAAGACCCAGGTAGGGCATGAAGATACCCTCTGCCAGGTTACGGCCACCGGTGATAATACTATTCCTCGTCGCCCGAAACACTACCAGTTCATCAGGAGCAGTCTGATCCATCCTGGTGACCTGGTTCTGCTGATTCAGGATACTACCCACAATCAGAATATCGCCAAAGGCAAGGATGTAAGCAACAATGGCCATGGGAATAGCCGAAATCCAGAGGCCAATCGAGGGCATGCCCACACCAAACAGGTTCCAATTGGCAAATAACTCGCCCATAGGTAACGGAATAAAGCCATATGCGAGGGTTGGCGCAGGAAATTCGCCTACGAGCAAACCCACGATGTACCCGATAACGAAACCCGGGGCAATGCCAAACTGGGCAATCCATCGCCACACAGGATAGGCTTTCTTCATGGCTAGAGATCGCGTGGCATACAGCATGAAGAATGAGAAGACAAGGGAGATACCCAAGGCCCAGGGTATATGGAATATGTAGCCCGTGCCAGGATTAAAGATCTTCACCGCCGAGGCGATGCCCGCACCTAACACAACAGATGCTCGGATGGATGCTGGAACATGAGGAAAGATCTTGGTTCCTCCAGAAAGACCCAGAACCAGGAATATGATGGCAACTTCTAGCTGCAAGGCTATCAGTGCCTGAACTCGCTCAGGCCCAAAAGCATAATTAGTCATAAAGGCCATATACAGCGGAATTCCTGGGGTGATCCAGCCTGCCACAGACGGGTCACCAAAGTGGGTGTGCCACAGATACATGAAGTTGTTGATCATGACCATCATGGCAGCCACATCAAAAGGAATGTCAATTACAGCCTGCATGGCAGGGATGATGCCTAGCGGGACAGCACACAGGATGGCACCCTGAAAGAAGTCCCCCCACTGCCACTCATAGTCCACAAACGGGATACGGAACATTAACTTGCCGGCTCGGGACTGCTGCTCTGCCCCCAGCGGCCTGCTATCACTCGGTCGTGGTAATCCCATTACACAGTTACCTCCTTTAAAATAATATTGCTATTTTCAGTGTAACTTAGGGTTGGGATGAAGTCAATAGGTTTTGGCGAGATGGGAAATATTTTCCCTAGCACTACGAGGCATTGCCCAGAGATGTAGGAAAAAGGTAAGCCAGGAGATAAAAATTTGGTAGCGCATACCGGATTCGAACCGGTGATCTCCTCCTTGAGAGGGAGGTGTCCTCAACCCCTAGACGAATGCGCCACTTGGCTGGGGATCCAGGATTCGAACCTGGCCTAACTGATCCAGAGTCAGTCGTCCTACCGCTAGACTAATCCCCAACAAGCACAATTATACTCAGCAGCAAGTATATAGACAAGAAGGTGAGGCAGACATACAGGCGCTGCTATACTTTACCCGTATGGGCAACTGGGCTGATTGGCAAAAAAACAGGGGTATATCATTCCGTAATCCA
>JAUXIH010000045.1 GCA_030621105.1 Dehalococcoidia bacterium
CATCCATGACTTCATTGACGAAGGTAAACAAATAAGATAGGCTATCTGCTTAAAACTAAGGAGAACTCTGCAAATTGCCGTGTCAAGGTATCAGGGGCGCTATCACAGCTTCCGCAAATACTCGGGAGAGCATAATTGCCGCAACTAAGGAACTGCTTACTGAGATCACTATAGCGAATGATGTCACAGCTAACGATATAGCAGCCGTTTTCTTTACCACCACTCCAGATTTGAATGCCGAGTTCCCTGCAGCAGCAACACGAGAGATGGGATGGCCACATTATCTAGCCTTAATTGATGGCCATGAAATGGATGTCCCTCACAGTCTGCATCGCTGTATCAGAATTTTGATGCTGGTGAACACAGAAAAAACACCAGAACAAATCAAGCATATTTACCTGAAGGAAGCAAAAAGTTTAATATCCAGGAGCACACGATGATTGTAGTCATGAAAACTGGCTGTAGCCAAGATGACATCAGCAAAGTTGCTGAGCGTATAGATGAATCAGGGTTAAAACGTCACATATCACAAGGTATAACACATACTATCATTGGTGTCCTCGGACAGGCCCTTCCCGAATTTCGTGACACGCTAGAACTACTCCCTGGAGTAGAAGAGGTTATCCTTGTCAGCAAGCCATACAAACTTGCCAGCCGTGAATTCCATCCACAGAATACCACAGTAAACGCAAACGGCATAACCATTGGTGGTAACGAGATAACCATCATGGCTGGGCCCTGCGCCGTAGAGAGCAAACAGCAAATCCTGAGCACAGCCCGAGCAGTAAAAGCAGCAGGGGCAACTATATTACGGGGCGGAGCATTCAAACCACGAACATCCCCCTATCAATTCCAGGGATTGGGCGAAGAAGGACTAAAGCTGCTCAGCATGGCACGGGAGGAAACAGGAATGCCCATCATCACAGAAGTGATGGCTCCTCATGACGTAGAACTTGTGGCTGAATATGCCGATATACTTCAGGTCGGAGCCAGAAACATGCAAAATTTCCCCTTGCTGGATAGGGTGGGAAGAATTAAAAAACCAGTGATGCTCAAACGAGGGCTGTCCTCTACCATTCAAGAATGGTTATTGGCTGCCGAATATATCTTGTCTGAAGGAAATGATCAGGTGATTCTCTGCGAGCGAGGAATCAGAACCTTCGAAACCTACACGCGCAATACTATGGATATCAGTGCCATTCCAATAATTAAGAGAGTCAGTCATTTACCCATTATCGCGGATCCCAGTCACGCTACAGGCAAGTGGTACTTGGTAGAGCCACTGGCACTGGCAGCAATAGCTTCAGGCGCTGATGGCTTACTGATAGAGGTCCACCCCAATCCCGATAAGGCCCTCACAGATGGACCACAATCACTTACTTTCGATAATTTCCAACATCTCATGTCACTATTACCCCCCATAGCTCAAGCTATCAATAGAGATATCACCAGCTTGAATACAAAAATTAAATCCTAACCTTATGCACATTGAACAAGAGTTAGCCAACATACATGTGGAAGGCGAAACACTCCTTACTGTCGGTGTCTTTGACGGGATACATCTGGGGCATCAGTACTTGCTCAGGACACTGATTCAGCAAGCCGAGCAGAAATCTTTGACCAGCGGCGTCGTCACCTTCAACCCCCACCCCCAATCTATTTTGCATCCTCAGGAACAAGCCCCATGGATAATAACCATGGAAGACCGAATCAAACTGCTGCAGCAGATGAATGTCAAGATAATAGCTGTATTGTCCTTCACTCATAAACTGGCAGAACTCAGTGCCAAGGAATTCGTCCACATTCTACAGCAGCATCTTAAGATGAGAGGATTGATAGTTGGCCCCAACTCTAGTTTAGGGAGAAAACGCGAAGGCAACGCTGAGTTGCTACACTCGCTAGGAGACCAAATGGGGTTTACCGTAGATATCGTGCCGCCATTCACTATAGATGGAAAAACAGTGAGCAGCACAGCTATTCGCCAGTCTCTATCCCAGGGAGATGTGGCTACAGTGAAGAAGCTAATGGGCCATGCTTTCACTGTCAATGGCAAAGTTGTCTCAGCAAATAAACGAGGTTATAAATTAGGATTCCCAACTGCTAATTTAGATGTGGCGCCAAATCGGGCTTTACCATGTAATGGCGTCTACGCTACCATTTCCCATGTAGATGGCAAACAATTCGCTTCCGCCACCAATATTGGCACCCAGCCTACGTTTGGAGATGGTCAAATCCAGATGGAGACCCACCTCGTCGGTTACAAGGGAAATTTACTGGGTAAAAGTCTAGAGGTAACATTCGTACAGAGACTTAGAGATGAGAAACAGTTTGCCTCCCCACAGGAGTTACAAATCCAAATTATGAAAGACATTGAACAGGTGAAGATAGTGGAAAGAAGGAAAGCACAGTGAACAGTGAAAGATACTCTCACATATTGAAACACGGTGTAGCTGAGATTATTTCTGAGCGAGAAATAATACGGCAGTTACAATCAGGAAGACAACTGGTATTGAAACAAGGCTTTGATCCCAGTGCCCCTGATATACATTTGGGACATGTGGTTGGCCTGCGCAAATTACGCCAGTTCCAAGAACTGGGGCACAAGATTGTCCTTATCGTTGGTGATTGGACTGCGCGAATTGGAGATCCCAGCGGTAAATCCATTACTCGCCCGATGCTGACCCCAAGAGAAATTAAAACCAACGCCCAGACCTACATGAAACAATTCTTCAAAGTAGTGGACAAAGATAAAACCCAGGTAATGTGGCAAAGTGAATGGTATGATAATTTTTCTCTGGATGATATCATCAAACTGACCAGCAAATTTACAGTAGCGCAACTTCTTGCAAGGGAAGATTTCAATCAACGATATACTGCTGGGAATCCCATCTATCTAACCGAAATGCTCTATCCCCTGCTCCAGGGCTATGACTCGGTTGCCATCAGATCAGATATTGAATTCGGCGGCATCGATCAAAAATTTAACTGCCTCTTGGGCAGAGATTTACAGCAAATGTTGGAACAGGCTCCACAACAAGTTTTCCTCGTCCCCCTCCTGATTGGCACTGACGGCAGCCAAAAGATGAGCAAGAGCCTGCACAACCAGATAGGCATTGATGAGCCACCTGGAGAAATGTACGGGAAGGTGATGTCCCTCCCTGATTCTCTCATCCTTGATTACTTTAAGTTAACTACCGATGTTTCCGACAAGGAAATTGCTGAGTACCAGGAGCAGTTAAAGACACACTCAGTCAACCCGATGAATATAAAAAAACGCCTAGCTCATAACATCGTGAACCAGTTTCACGGTAAACAAGCTGCTAATAAAGCAGAGCAAAGTTTCACCAAGATATTCCAGCGAAGAGAATTGCCTGAAGAAGTTCCTGAATATAGCTTTGCCGCTAGCTATACTCAAAACGAGCTATATCATGTTAATATCACATCTACTTTGCTCCGCGAAGGCATAGTGAAAAGCAATAGTGAATTGAGGCGGCTTATAGCACAGGGAGCAATTGAGCTGGATGGTATAAAGATTAACAATAATATTATCAGTGTTCGCAATGGCAGTATCCTCAAAGTAGGAAAGCATAACTTTATAAAAATAGCAGTTAAGTAGAGTTGTTAACACATATCAATAACAATTAACGACTCAGAAATATAAAATTTTTACCATGTTGCCAAAATGATGGAAGGTTAAGGAGGAGTAACAATCATGCAGCTACGTATCCCAGGGCCAACACCCTGCCCGCCAGAGGTTCTTCAGGCAATGAGCAAACAGATGATCAACCACCGGGGCAAGGAATTCGAGGGCATTCTCAACTCAATAACCACAGGATTACAGCAGGTATTCCAAACGAAGGGAGATGTCCTAACGCTAACAACATCAGGTACAGGTGGTTTGGAAGCAGCCATTGTTAATACACTATCCCCTGGGGATAAAGTGCTCGCCGTTTCCATTGGAGTTTTCGGTGACCGCTTTGTTGATATCGCCAAGCAATTTGGAGTGACAGTCAAATATTTGGGCTTTGAATGGGGAAAGGCAGCCGATCCCCAAGCTATACACAATGCCTTGGAGGCAGACCCACAAATCAAAGCGGTGTTAATAACCCATAACGAGACCTCCACAGGCGTAACCAACAATCTGAAGGAAATAGCTCCTATAGTTAAGGGACTTGAGAAACTCCTTATAGTCGATGCTGTAAGTAGCCTGGGCTGCATTGACTTGCCTGTAGATAACTTACGCTGTGACGTAGTAGTAACTGCTTCCCAAAAAGGATGGATGGTCCCACCAGGGCTAGCAATGGTTAGTATAAGCGATGAGGCATGGAAAGCTCACGCCCATGCCAGCATACCACGCTATTACATGGACTTCACCAAAGCAAAGGACTTTCTGGTAAAGCGGGGTGGGCAAACTCCATGGACCCCTGTTGTTTCTGTATGTTACGCACTCGATGTGGCACTGGGGTTAATGCTTCACGATGGACTTGCCAATATATTCAACAGGCATGCCCGGCTAGCTCAAATGATGAGAGAGGGTGTCAAATCGTTGGGATTATCACTTTTTGCCGATGAGAACTACGCCTCCAACACTGTGACAGCAGTGAAAGCCGATAAGAAATTCAATGCCGCTAAGCTAGTACAAGTTCTTAGAGATGAGTATGATGTGGCCATTGCCGGGGGGCAGGGAAAGCTAAAGGGAGAGATCATTCGCGTCGCTCATCTGGGCTGGGTTACGGATAAGGATATAGAAGCAGTATTACAGGCCTTGGCTAAAGCTTTACCAAGGAGTCTAGCTTGAAAATCTTAGTTGCTGATCCCATTGCTACAAAAGGAGTTGACCTTCTCAAACAGCATGCTGATGTCATCACAAAGTTCGAGCTGCAGCTTGATGAACTCAAGACAATAATCAGTGACTGTGATGCCGTAATAGTACGCAGTCAAACCAAAATTCCCCTTGAGGTGATCAACTGCGGTAAAAACCTCAAAGTGATCGGCCGCGCAGGAGTAGGCATAGATAACATCGATGTTGATGCCGCAACCAAAAAGGGAATAACAGTGGTCAATGCGCCGACTGCCAACACCGTGTCCGCTGCAGAACATACCATGGGACTAATGCTCGCTCTAGCACGCAATATTCCCCTGGCAAACAGCCAGTTAAAATCAGGCTTATGGCAAAGGGAGGAACTAACAGGTGTCGAGCTCAGGGGCAAGACTTTGGGAATCCTCGGCTTGGGCAATGTTGGCTCAGAAGTAGCAAAGCGAGCTCAATCCTTCGAAATGAATATTATCGCCTATGACCCTTTTATATCTCCCAGCTATGCCAGCAACATCCATGTAAGCCTAGTCCCCTTCAACCAGATTCTAGAGCAATCTGACTTCATTACGTTCCACATGCCAGTCACTCCTTCCACTGATAATTTAATCGGCCCCAAGGAGCTGGCAAAATTAAAGCCGTCGGCTCGAATCATAAACTGCGCCAGGGGTAAATTAGTTGATGAGAAAGCAGTGCTTAAAGCAATCCAAGAAGGAAAGCTAGCTGGTGCTGCTTTTGATGTTTTTCGCAGTGAGCCACTGACGGACAGCCCTCTATTTCAGGAAGATAAAATAGTGGTCACCCCACATCTCGGAGCTTCCACTGTGGAAGCTCAGGCAGGAGCTGCAATAGATGTTGCTGAGCAAGTGATAGCAGTGCTCCAAGGCAAACCCAGCAGGTATACCATCAATGCCCCTCACATATCTCCTGAACTAATGCCATTTATCAGAGCCGCACTAGCAGCAGGCAATCTTGCCAGTCAACTAATGGAGGGTCAGGTCCACTCATTACACATCAAGTACAGCGGCGAGATGACAAAATATGATTGTGGCCCTATAAAAACAGCAGCTATAAGCGGATTTTTGCAGGGTGGAATTGAAGAGCGAATTAACATGGTCAATGCCAATCTTATCGCTAGCCAACGAGGTTTGAAGATTAGTGAAGAAAAAGAGGAGGCTTGTTCCAACTATGCCAATTTACTCACATTGCAGGTCACTACTGATTCCGGGGCGACTACAATATCAAGCACTATCAGGGATAACACTACCCATATTGTCCAAATAAATAATTTCTGGATAGATATCATGCCCACTGGAGGATACTTCCTGCTTTGTTATCACCATGATCACCCGGGCCTCATTGGTGCCATCGGAAACATCACGGGCAAGGCCAATGTAAACATCAGCGCCATGCACTTGAGCCGGCTACAACTCAGAGGATCAGCACTTGCAATTCTGGCCTTGGATGAAGCACTTACTGAGGAACAGAACCAAGAAGTTGCTGCTTTACCGGAAGTTTACTCTGCCAAAACAGTGAAACTTTAGCCTAATGAGTGAACAACTAATCCTGAGAGCAGCTTGGGATAGAAATATGTTGACTTACGTGGCATTTTTTCCTTTGTTCCGGTGATTGCCTTAATAGTTTCCAGGCTCGGTGAGCTCAACAAAAAGGCCAGCTGATATTCCTTATCATTAATGCGCTGGTAAGCTTCAGATATATCTACAGTATAGGTAACATCTTTACTATTTTGTGAAAATCCAAGAGTTTTCTCTAAGATCACATGGTTAAGCAGGCTAATATTAAGATCCTGATAAGCTTGAGAGCGATTGCCCGGCATCATACTCTGCAAGGAAACATCCTGGCGGCGCCTCAGCACCAACAGATAACCAGGTTCTAACCCCAATACAACCAAGGATGAACCCTCAGGCAACTCATACTGTAATTTATCCAATAAAACGCTGGTCAATGGCCAGTGATCAACAATAAAAAATTTCTCCAGCTGCGTTTTAAGTCTACACAAAATAGATGAAGTCAAACCACGCACCAGTCTGTGAAGAGGAAATACAACAAGTCCAGGATCAGCAAACTCCACGAGAGCCATCATTACATAGTTGTAAGCATTATCCTCCATAGGAGAAGCACAAGCACTTGATCTCTCCATTTGATAGTTTAGAGCCGTTTCATATCGGTGATGGCCGTCCGCCATATAAATCGGTCGAGTAGAGAAAAAATGACTTATCTCCTGCTGGAGTTCAGTATCAGTTATGCGCCACACCACATGCCCTTCTCTAGAATCACCAAATCGCATTATCGGTGTTTCATGGGAGACATCGGACAAGATAGGGATAATTTGCCGTTTCGAGTCATTGTAGAGAGCAAATAATGGGCTGAAATTAGCCTGACAGGCTCGCAACAACTGCAAGCGATCACTCTTATCCTTAATACCTGTTTCCTCATGGGGATAGATACCATCGCCCCAGGGCTCTAATCTCACACGAGCCAACAACCCTCGCCGGCTTCGCTTAGCACCACGGTAAATAAAGTTATGATCATGAACATAAAAAGCTGGTGACTCCTCATACTTAAGAACCCCTCTATCAATCCACTTTTTAAATATCCTGGCCGCCTCGCTATATTTATCATGCGTAGGAACTCCGCACTCTAAACGAATTAAGTTATAAGGATTTCTGTCATAGTAAAACTTCTGCTGCTCGGGAGTAATAACATCATAGGGCGGACATACGACTGTATCTAGATCTCCAACTACTTGCTGGTCATAGCGCACACCTCGAAATGGACAAACCTCAGCCATATTATTCCTCTGTCCTATCTACAGAAGACTTTGTCGCTAACAAATCTGCCATCCCTCGGCGCCATTTCTCTTCTACATTATCCAA
>JAUXIH010000066.1 GCA_030621105.1 Dehalococcoidia bacterium
GGCTCGATACCTGTGTATTCGAGGAATTTCTTGGTTATGGCTATTCGCCGCCGGGCGCGGTAGTTTCCTGTCTGGTAATGGCAGTCACCGGGGTGGCAGCCGGAGACCAGCACTCCGTCGGCTCCCTTGACCAGAGCGTACAGTACGAAGATGGGATCGATACTTCCCGAGCACATTACTCTTATCATTCTAAGGTTATGAGGATACTGCAACCGACTGGTGCCAGCTAGGTCAGCTCCAGCGTAGCTGCACCAGTTACAGCAAAAACCTATAATTTTGGGTTCAAAACCTTTCATCTTAGACTCCTAGGGCAGCACCAATCATTGAGAATACCTGCTCTCTCTTGAATCCTTTTAACTGAGCAGCTCCCGAAGGACAGGCTGCACAGCAAGTACCGCAGCCCTTACACAGGGTTTGATTGACCTTGGCTACTTTTTCCTGCCAATCGACTTGTATTGCGGAATAGGGACAAACCCTCTCGCAGTTGCCACACCCACTGCAAATAGCTTCATCTACCGAGCAAACTATCCCTTGGGTAGTAATCGTATCTTTGCTTAGAACTGTAGCAGCTCGGGAAGCCGTAGCTTGGGCTTGAACAATACTTTCGTTAATAAACTTTGGGCTATGAGCTAAGCCACACATAAAGATGCCATCAGTGGTGAAGTCCACCGGGCGCAGCTTCATATGGGCTTCCATGAAAAAACCATCTTCATTCAATGGGACCTTTAATAGGTGGGATAATTCTGTATTTCTATCTGGGGCAACTGTAGCTACACCTAAGGTCAATATGTCTACGTCTAGCACCAGGCGTTGACCCAACATCGGGTCGGTTACCATAACTCTTAGGATATCTTGACCATCTTTCTGGACTATTTTCACCTCTGGCTTATCTTCCACGTCATAGCGGATAAATTTTACTTCTCGCTCTGCAGCTTCACGGTAATAGTCTTCCATCAGCCCATAGGTTCTCATATCCCGATACAGAATATAGATTTCCATCTCCGGGTTTATCTGCTTTAGCTTTAAGGCATTCTTTATAGACTGGCCACAACATACTCTGCTGCAGTATGGTCGCTCATTGTCCCTTGAGCCCACACATTGAATCATTACCAAGCTATTGCAGCTTCTAAACACTTCTCTGTTTGTGGCTATTTCCCCTTCCAGTTCAAGCGAGGTCAATACCCTCGGGTCCTCCCCATAGAGATATTCAGTGGGCTTGAGTTCCTCAGCTCCAGTGGCAACGATGATTACACCATGGGATATTTCCTCAGCCACCGACTCAGCCCCTACTGCTATCTTAGTAGTGAAATTGCCGACAAAACCAGCAACTTCGATTATATTAGATTCAGTATACACTTGGATTAAGGGATTTTCATAAACTCTCTGTATAAGCTCTTGAAGGTAAGTCGGTACATCTGCTCCCCCCAGAGTGTAATGAATTCTCCGAGCCATTCCTCCAAGGGCGTCGCTTTTTTCAATCAGGTAAACCGCAAAACCTTGCTCGGCTAGGCTCACCGCACTTACCATCCCAGCAATACCACCACCGATGACTAAGGCGGAGCGAGTTAAGCCTAAGGACAATGGCTTTATGGGTTCAAGGAGTCTTGCCTTAGCTATTGCCATTCTTACTAGGTCCTGCGCTTTCTGAGTGGCCGCTCGCTTATCCCCCATATGTACCCAGGCACACTGCTCTCGAATATTGGCCATCTCAAGTAAGAATGGATTTAACCCTGCCTCTCTGAGGACTTCACGAAATACCGGCTCGTGTGTTCTCGGGGTACAGGCAGCAATCACTACCCGGTTTAATTGCTTCTCCCTAATGGTTTCGACGATATGGGTACAGGAATCGATAGAACAACAGAAGGTACTGTCCTCAACATGGGCTACATTGTCCAGTTTCTTAACGTACCTGACCAGGCGTGATATATCCACGGCACCGGCAATATTGGTGCCGCAATGACAGATAAAGGCCCCCACTCTGGGAGGCTCTCCAGAGACATCTCGCTCCGGCGGAAATTCCCGCTCTTCAATTAATGCTCCCCTCTGGTCAACCAGAATCCTTGATGAGAGCGATGCCGCTCCACTGGCCATGGTGACCGAGTCGGGAATGTCCATCGGGGCATGAAATACCCCGCAGGCATAGACTCCTGCCCGGGAAGTCTCAATCGGGGAGAAATCATCACTCTTACAAAATCCATGGGAATTGAGTTCTATTGACATTCTCTCTGCCAGTTCTCTTCTACTGGCAGACGAGGTAAGACCCACTGATAGAACCACCAGGTCGAATTCTCCCTCTCGCATTTCTGTGCTGCTGGCGCGATATCTAATTACTACATTTTTCGTCTCGGACACTTCCCCAACAATTGATACCTTACTCCATATGAAACGAACCCCGGGGCTATCTTTGGCCCTTTGATAATATCGCTCGAACCCCTTGCCATAAGCACGGATATCATTATGGAATATTGTAGCCTCAAGTTCGCTGTCGTGTTCCTTAGATAAAATCACCTGTTTAATAGCATACATACAGCAAACTGCGGAACAGTAGGTATTACCAGTGGTGATATCTCGAGAACCAACACATTGAATCCAAGCTATCCTCTTTGGTGGCTTTCTATCTGAAGGGCGCTTGACCTCCCCTCGGTAGGGTCCCGAAGCACTCAGTATCCTCTCAAACTCCAGGCTGGTGACTACATTGCTAAATCTCTTGTAGCCATATTCACTCTGCAACTGGGGGTCGAATATATCATAGCCCAGGGCTAGAATGATACTGCCGACATTAATTTCCAATCTTTCCTCTTCTTGATAGAGGTTTATAGCCTCAGTCTTGCAGGCGGGAACACAAGCCTTGCACTCCCTCCTGAGAAGAAAGAGGCACTGGGTGGGGTCGATTACGGCGACAGCCGGTACTGCTTGAGGGAAGGGTATAAAGATGCATTTAGTTAATGCTAGGTTCTCATTATAGGCATCCGGGATTTTTACTGAGCAATAGTCAACACAGGTTCCGCAGCCGTTGCATTTATCCTCATCAACATATCGTGGCTTCTTCAGCAGGGTTACCTTAAAGTTTCCTGCCTGGCCGCTAACAGAATCAACCTGAGCATTGGTGATAATTGATATGTTGGGGTCCCGAGCACATTCAATGAATTTGGGTGAAAGAATACACATGGAGCAATCATTGGTGGGGAAGGTCTTATCCAGTTGAGCCATCTTGCCACCGATGGCCGGTGCCTCGTCCACTAGATAAACCTTGAAGCCAGAATTGGCTAGGTCTAAGGCAGCTTGTATGCCGCTGATACCGGCACCCACCACCATAACTGCACCGACTATGCCTTCGACAGGAACCGGCACTTGGATCTCATTCTCTGCTTCTACCATAACAGCCTTTTTACCCTAAAACTGAGACCACGAGCTCCGAAATATCTCTAACTTCTAGAGCCTCGCTTTTACCCACTGTCAGCAAACTGTCCTTAAAATTGATGATACAATAGGGGCAGGCAGTGACCAGTATGTCCGCCCCTAGTTCAACTGCCTGTTCCACTTTGAGGTCAGCGAAGCGCTCCCCCTTTTTAGTCTCCATCCATATTCTTCCCCCGCCGCCACCGCAGCAAATGCTCTTTTCGCGATATTCAGGAAACTCAATCAACTCTATCCCCGGGATACTTTTCAAGACCTCTCTGGGTTCATCGTATATACCGTTGTGGCGTCCCAGGTAACAGGGGTCATGATATATGACCTTTTTGTTCAAATCACGGGTGAACTGGAGTTTCCCTGCCTTGAGAAGTCCTGCCAAATATTGAGTAAAGTGAACCACCTTAAAGCTACTCCCTAACTCAGGGTATTCATTCTTAAATGTGGTGTAGCAATGAGGGGAGGTAACAATGATTGTTCTAACCCCACTTCCTATGAAAGTCTCAATGTTGCTTTTTGCCAGATACTGGAATAGGTCCTCATTCCCTGCTCTGCGAATGCTTTCTCCACAGCAGTTCTCTCTAGAGCCAAGGATACCAAAATTCGCCCCCGCTTGTTGCAGTATAGTTGCGGTAGCTTGAGCAACACTGGCTAGCCTGGGGTCATAAGCCGGCATGCAACCCGGGAAATATAAAAGGTCAGTACCATTGGTAAAGTCCTTGATACCAAGGCCCTTTGCCCAATCCGCACGGGTCTCTCGCCTCTCCCCTAGCGGATTACCCACGCTACCTAAGCTTGCCGCTACACTTCGGAGACTGGTTGGGGTCGTTCCCCACTCCGTTACAATGCGGCGCACCGCTCTCACAATATCTGTTACCTCAACACCACGAGGACAGCGTTTAACACAAGCACCACAGGTAGTGCATAGCCACCACTCTTCATCCTCAAAGTCAGCTAAACCGAATTGTGCCTGGCGGAGCATTTTAGGGACAATGAAGTTCCTGACTATATTCCACGGGCAGACGGTGGCACAGAGGCTGCATTGGAAGCACAATTTGAACGTCTCACCGCCAGCCTCTCTAATAGCATCAGCTCCCTCTTTAAATATAGTTACTGATTCCATGGTAGGCAAGCTCACTTTCACCCCACAATTGACTGAAATTTCACTACTACCATCGGCTCTGGTAGCTAAAGTAACAGGCGGGCACTATGCTGGCTAACTCGCTACTCGACGAAAGTTAGAGCACCGCTAAGGCATACCTTGACACACTGGGGGTCTGGTGGCTGGCCACAAAAATCACACTTTAAGGGAATTCCGGTGTCCGGCTCCTTGAAAATAGGTTTAGCGGGGCAAGAAGCACGGCACAAGACGCAGCTGTCATACTCTTTCCCGCCGATAGAAACACTGGTTTTTGCAGTGCATTCTGCATCGGTATATGGCCCCGCTATTACCGGGAAGAATGTATCCCCCTCAATGAAAACTCCTATCCGTGACCTCTTGGGATTAAAGGTATTTTCAATATGCTGCAAGGAACAAATTAACTCACAGAGGCGGCACCCAGTACATTTGTCATAGTCTATTTTTATTCGTGCCACTATAATTCCCCTTCCCGGGTTAACCCTAGCTGGGCTAACTTCTCGGGGGTAGGGATGCCATTTTCATCCCACCCTCTAAGTTTGTAGTATTCAGGCAGCATTTCATCAACTCTAGCTACCTGCCCTTCATTTTCGCCTTTAAGTACAGGCTCCTCAAGCATCCGCCTAGGCAGCGTATCATCGTCTGCGGTAATTCCTGCCCTCAGATTAAATAGCCGCTCTAGGTTAAAAATCCTCTCGCCAGCTAGCATCATAGTTTCCCCGCTATAGCCGACCCCAGTGGCTAATTCTAGCTCGGTCAGCAATTCGTCTTCCAACATTAACAGTCCACCAAAAATAGTCCAGCAAAGACCGGAGGAATCAACTACAGCAATGAAGTCTTGGTCTGCTTTGGTAAGAGCTGCCTGACCTGCTATTTCAAATCGTTTTTCAAAACGCAGCCCGCTTTTGGTATGGCAAGCACCACGGTTGCTAGTAGCATAGGCGAGCGCAATTCCTTGATACCCTTGGGGGTGGAGTGCTGGCATCTCTTGTTTCTTTACAGTCATGGAGATCTCGGGATGACCATAGTACTCAGCAAGCCTATATGAGCCTTCCGCAAGTAAGTCGCCTATTCCTTCCCTTTTCACTATCACTTGTACGAGTTTACCCACAGCATATTTGTTACCGAAGCTTATCGGGAAGGGGATATCCTTTTCTGGTAAGTATCCCTTTTCATAAAGCTCCATGGCGCAAGCAATGGTAACTCCCGTTGATATAGTATCCATTCCCATCTCATTGCACAGGTAAGCAGCCTTAGTTACAGCTTTTAGGTCAGTAACCCCACAGCAAGGGCCCAGCTGACTGTAGCTTTCATGCTCTGGCCCCTCTCCTTCCCCTTCAAATTCAGGGTCGGTTATCCTAGTTCTTCGACCACAGGCAAACGGGCAGGCGAAACAGGATGTGGCTTTCACGAGTATCTCCTTCCGTATGTCTGCAATTTCAGGTATTCCTTCCATGAAACCAGCCTGAAAGTTTCTAGTAGGTAGCATACCCATGTTCTTCATAGCTGCTATTATGCGCCATGTACCATAGGTAGACCTGGCCTCTAATCCTATCTTTGGTGATTTTTTAATCTCATCCAAAAAGGCTAATACTGCTTCTTTGAAGCCTTCTCCATCAGCGACCATAATACC
>JAUXIH010000059.1 GCA_030621105.1 Dehalococcoidia bacterium
TCCTCGATCCAGATTATGCTGTTGTCGGTGGTGGAATTGTCCACCGCCGCCTGTATGGGCGTGGAGTTTTGTATAAAAAGTACCTGGTGCAGCCGTATACCACCACCCCGTGGTGTTACAGGTGATGCTGGTGGTTGCTGCCTGGACCTTCCCCACCAAAGGGAATGCGATGACTCCCAGGGACAACACCACTGCCACTACCAGCAGCAGCGATATATATTTACCTGTCTTATTCATAGAACGCTCTCCTGTTTCCAGCGAATACGGTAAAAACAATCAATATATTGATTATAAATCTGGGTTGCGCCCAACATCAATAGGTTGGGCAGGATAATTTGATAATTTGTTGTTACTTTTTACAGGATCAGATTCAGAATCCCCCCGGTTAGCAGGGCTCCCGCGATCATTATTCCCGCTGCCTTGAGCGTGTTCATCACCCCAAGCTCCCTGATAAAAACAACAAAGGTGGCGATGCACGGAAAGAACATGGCCAGGACCACGCTGCCCACCACCAGTTGGTTGGCACTGAGCGCCAGGGGAGCCAGCATGCCCATGGCCACATCCTTGCGCAGGAAGCCAACAAGCAGGGCGGTTACCGCCTCCTTGGGCAATCCGAGCAATGTGGTAACCACCGGCGCCGTGAAGCTGGCGATAGCATCAAATACGCCAAAGTAATACAGCATGTTGATTACCACCACAGCCCCCAGAATTATGGGGATAGCTTCTTTCAGAAAGCCGCGTATCCGCATCAACAGCTTTTGTAACACCGCTCGCCCCACCGGCAGGCGATAGGGCGGAACCTCAATCAGTAGCTCGGGGCTAAATCCTCTCAGCGTACGGTTGAGGATAACCCCCAGGATAATCCAGACTATGAATAATGTCCCGTAGACGATGGCCACATACTGGCCTCCCTGCTGGCCAACCAGGCCAAAAATCATCGCCTGCAGGGCAGCACAGGGGACAGCAACAGATACCAGCGTAGCCGCAATAAACCTCTCTCTCTTGCTTTCCAGGATGCGAGTAGCCATAACGGCCGGCACATTGCAACCAAACCCCAGCAGGGTGGGAATGATGGCATAGCCATGCAGGCCGAGACGGTGCATGAAGGTGTCCAGTAAAATCGCCAGTCGTGGCAGGTAGCCGATGTCCTCAAGCAGGCCCAGCACCAGGTAGAAGGAGATAATATAGGGCAGTACCATGGCAAAAGGGACATAGAGTCCACTGGTGAGCAGCCCAAATGAGCTGACAAAGTCTATTTGCCCACCGATCGCGCTGCCAACCACGATGTCGTGGAGGAAACCACCACCCCCCATGAGGTGGCTCAAATTCAACACCACCGGCGCCCACAGGTTATCGAATAATGGGTCAAATACATAGCCAATCAGGCTCTCGCCAATAAGGCGAATTACGAGGAAGGCGATGACCAGGACAACGGCAGCTATCAAGCCTCCGGTTAAGGGCTTTACACTGGCATCCTCCAGGCGCTCAATCCTGGTATGATGGCGGTGGGTAATGCGCTGAACCTGGTCTATAATGTTGCCGACAGTAGCCCAGCGCTCGCTGGAACTGCGGGCGGAAAGAGACGGCGAGGTAGCCCGGGGGATAGTCTCTACCAGCTCTTTTATCCCTTCACCGGTTAGAGCTACGGTGGGAACAGCAGGCACTCCCAAGAGCCCCCTCAGCTTGTCCAGGTCAATATGTATTCCGCGGTGCCTGGTGTCATCCCACAGGTTCAAGGCAACGATTACGGGAATATTCTTCTCCAATAGTTGTAAGGTCAGGTAGAGATTCCTCTCCAGGTTGATCGCATTGACCACATTTATGACTATGTCTCCGGTGCCGAGCATCTGCAGGGCTATCTTCTCCGCCTCACAGGTCGGCTCCAGGGTATAGGCGCCGGGCACATCAATAACTTCAACCATCTCCTCCCCCACCTTCATAAACCCCCGAGTGTAGCTTATTGTCGTGCCGGGATAATTAGAAACAGTTACGCGGACTCCTGTCAGACGGGAAAAGATGACACTCTTTCCCACATTGGGATTGCCATAAAGCAGTATTTTTCTCAAAATACTGCTTAGCCCAGATCAACTATCAGCCTATTAGCCATGCCAAAGCCAATTGCTACCTGAACCCTATCTACCTCGATAGTTACCGGCCCTCGCATAAGCATAGAGCTAACCTTGGTTACTCTCTTGCCCGGCACGATGCCCAGGGCATTAAGGCGCTTCGCCTTGCCACGCCCACCCCGAAACTGGGCTACCACCCCACTCTCACCAGGTTGCATTCGGGCCAGGGTTGTCAGCCTTCGGTCATCCATAAATCATATCCTTCCCTATTGTTGGCATTGTCTAACTGCTTAACTTTAAAAATTATTGCTCCCCTGAGCACCTCGCTGTGTATTTTGAAGGAAGGTCGCCGTGCTCAAAGTAATACCTGAAGCCCTTAAGCCATTCGGGTTCCCCGCGCGGCCGGTTCTGCACAAATTCAAGGAACTTTGCCAGCCTCTCCAGTGTAGGGGGGCTGATAACGTGTTCCATCCTGCAGGCATCCTTCGAAGCCATTTCGGGATCGACGCCCAGTATATCGGCCAGGAAGTGCCGCAAAGTCTCGTGCCGATGAAAAACATCTTCACCCAGCTTTTGGCCCTCGTCAGTAAGCTTCACATATCCATATCTTTCGTGTTCGACAAGCTCTTCCCGGGAAAGCTTCTTAAGGGCAGCGGTAACACTGGGCTTCTTAACCCCCAGTGCCTTGCTGATCTGGGTTACTCTCACTGCCTTCTCCTCCTGGGCGAGTATAACTATCGACTCAAGGTAGTCTTCCATGCTGGGACTTTGCTCTTTTACCATTTCTCTCATCTCCACGCTAACTCATTGTTTCCTCTGTTAGTAGGTTCTAACAAAAGGAGTATATCACTCCTTTATCTTTCATAACAAACCTCCAAGGGAACTTTTTCAGAAGGATTTTGAGGGTGCAGGGATAAAGGCATCAGGTTGGCCGCAACCACCCAGGGACATTGCACAACCCGCCCAATTGCTGAGCCCACAGAGGCTATAGTACTTACTATTACTGCTATGTGAGACAACCTGCCTCAACCTTAAATGGCTCAGGTAGAGGCGCTTGGAGCGCATGCGTGGCTGGAAGAACCGGAAGAAGAGCTGGCAAAGGTTGAAAACACTCTTCGAGTGTCTGTAGCCCCACACTTCGGGCACTTTGCACCAGCATTGATATCAGACATGCTGCGGCGAAGCTCAAATTTCTCACCGCAGCCAAGGCATTCATATTCATATATGGGCATTTAAGATTATCTTCTCCGTAGCAAACTTCGCCTTATTTTAAACATTAAACCGCCACTATTCAAAATTTGGCACTGGTTTTGCCAACTTTTAGCTTCGCATGCTCTTTCTGAACAGGAAAACACCGATGATGAAGATGCCTGCTGTCCAGCCAGCCAGGAACAGCAATTCGTGGCTTATTGCCCCCATCCCGACTCCCCGAATGAGAACAGCCCTCGAGGCATCAATGGTATGGGCATAGGGGAAGGCATACGCTACATTCCTGAGGTAAGAAGGCATCATTTCTATAGAGAACCAGCAGCCGGAAAGCATCGCCAGCGGCATAGCAAATATCCAGCAAAGAGACTCAGACTGATTCTCAGACTTGGAGAGCGAGGCGACAACCATGCCGATGCCTATGCTGCACAGGCCGGCAAGAAAGAAGATGAGAAATGCCAGCCACAAGCTACCGACTACATTCATTCCCAGTATCCAGGCAACCGCCATGAAGATTATTATCTGGGCGATGGCAATGGCAACCAGGCACAAGGAGTACCCCAGGAGGAATTCCCAGGGTCTGGTCGGCGTCGTCAGTAGGCGGGACAGGAATCCCTTTTCCTTGTCGAGAACTATCATTCGCGCTGAAGTCGGTATCAGTATCAAAAGACCGAAGATTATTATCCCCGGAGCTATAAAATTAATATAGGTTATCTCAGCCTCCATGTGGATAGGATTGGCATTAATGGTTACCGGCACCTCGATATGGGCGAAGGAGCGGGTGACAGCATTTATGATGGAAACGAGCTGTTCCGATATCATAATGTCGCTTTCATCATAGGTCATTTGAAGGGTAATATTGGCTTCTTTGCCCTGCCAGTTCTGGGATACCTGCTCGCCAAAACCCTGTGGAATGACAATATAGGCTTTTAAATCACCAAACTGGAGGTCTTTCCTGGCAAGGGCTGCATCGTCATAGCTGGAAACTTCCAGAGTTGGTACCCCGGCCAGGGCTTCATCAACGAAGGCTTGCGACACCAGGGTATTGTCGTCATCAATCACGCCGATAGGGGAACTTGAAATGGTATCGCCGCTAAGCATAACCCCGAAAAGCAGCATAAACACCAGTGGGAACCCTAAGAGGAAGCCCAGAGCCAGCGGGTCTCTATAGGTCTCCTTAAGGTTTCTCTTAGCTAATTCCAGGAATCTCATTCTCTCAGTTCTTTCATGGTCATGTGGAGGAAGACATCGTCCAGCGTTGGCTCTTTGATATAGGCGGAACGGATTATAGCCCCGGATGAGTGCAGTTGGTCAACGATCTCTTTGAAGTCAAGTTGCTTATCAGTAATCGTCATAGTGCCGTCGTTCACTTCCACCTCGGCGTATTTGCTTCGCATTTCGCTTATGGCTTTCTGGGTAAGATTACGGGCATAAACAATCATGGTTTTTTCTCCCAGTATGCTCATCTTGAGTTCACTGCTGGTACCCAGAGCCGCAATTTTACCATCATCCATAATGCCTATCCGGTCGGCAAGAAAATCTGCCTCGTCCATATAGTGGGTGGTCAACAGGATAGTCTTTTTACCCTTCAACTGCACAATATATTCCCATATCGCTCGCCTGGCTTGAGGATCAAGGCCAAGGGTAGGTTCATCAAGGAATACAATCTCGGGATCATGAATTAGAGCCATCATGATATTCAGCCTGCGCTTCATGCCGCCGGAGAATTTCCTCACCTGGTCTTTTGCCCTCTCGGCAAGCCCCATTGTCTTCAGCAACTCTTGCGACCTGCTCCTTAGCTCTGCGGCGTTTATGTTATGAATCCTGCCCATCAGATTCAGGTGTTCTCGAGCATTCAGATGTTCAGAGAGGAAGGTTTCCTGGGGTGAGACGCCAATTTTCTCTTTAATCTCGAATGGCTGCTGATTAATATCGTAACCCATGATGGTGGCAGTCCCCCCGGTTGGTTTAAGCAGGCAGCACAGCATGTTGATAGTGGTAGTTTTACCGGCGCCATTCGGACCAAGAAGAGCAAACAGCTCACCCTTTTTGATATTTAGCCCGATATTGTCTACCGCTACCAACCCGTTAAATTTCTTAGTAAGTTGAGAGGTCTGGATAGCAAAGGGTTCATCCTTGCCCCTCGCTGATTGTGCCGTATCGGAATTCACCTTTCCCCTCATAGCCTTTTAATCGACATTCCCCATATTAACCGCTGTGGCCAGTTTAAATGCCTGCTCGTTGGCTGTCAAAGCTTCTAACTGGCTACTTACTTGATTGTATCTGCCCAGACAAGGGAAAGGCAATGTCATAAGCCTATTCGGTCAGCCACCTCACGCATGCCCATGATGACGTCGGTAACAAGGTCTCGCAACTCCACCCCCAGCATCGCCACCCCTTTTTCAATCACCGGGCGTTGCACGCCAGCAGCAAATGACTTATCCTTCCATTTCTTCATCACCGACTTCGCCTCCAGATCCATCACGCTCTTTGATGGTCGGACCAGCGCTGCCGCCGTAATAAGTCCCGTGAGTTCATCGATGGCATATAGCGTCTTTTCCATCTCCGTTTGAGGCTCGACATCACTGACTAGCCCCCAGCCATGAGAGACAATTGCGCGTATATATTCTTCCGGCCAGCCCCGCTCCTGTAATATCTCCCGTGACTTCTGACAGTGTTGCTCCGGAAAACGCTCATAGTCCATGTCATGCATCAGCCCAACAATCCCCCACTTCTCTTCGTCCTGGCCCTTCTTCCGTGCCATGTAGCGCATCACTCCCTCAACGGAATAAGCGTGTTTCAACAGGCTCTCGCTCTGGTTAAACTCCTTGAGAAGTGACAGGGCCTCATTATACGTCGGTATGTGCTCTTGCATTTACTGTCTCCTCGCCTGTGCCTTTACTATCCCTGGCCCACCACATCACCTCGTCCCGGCAGTTCCCGAAAGGCCAGTAAGGCACGACTATCTTTTCCATGTGAGAGTATAAACTCGGTATCACAGCATTGCTTCTACTTTTGACCGGAGTGTAGCCTCGGGAACGGCACCAGTAATTTGCTCAGTTACCTTGCCATCTTTGAAAAGTAGCAACAGCGGTATGCTCATAACC
The DNA here is from genome assembly GCA_030621105.1 of Dehalococcoidia bacterium. Taxonomy (GTDB): domain Bacteria; phylum Chloroflexota; class Dehalococcoidia; order GIF9; family AB-539-J10; genus JAGGVQ01. The sequence goes on from JAUXIH010000059.1 coordinate 6,380, forward strand.
TGGTATTTCCCGGCCGCCAGGCGATTCTCATCCACATTCAGCTTGCAGAATTTGACCCGACCTTCATACTCTGCTGCCAGCTTTTCAGTTATCGGAGCAATCATTCGGCACGGGCCGCACCACGGTGCCCAAAAGTCCACTACGACGGGAATCTCGCACTTCAAAACCTCCTGTTCAAAATTCCCGTCATCGACTTCCAGGACCCCTGTTGTCTTTCCCTCATCTTTGACCTTGATTTGAACCAGGATATCACCGGGGTGACCATCGGTTAACTGGAGGGCATCGGTTAATTTTATTGATCTGCCGGCCACTGCTCCGGCAGGAACATTCACCTCCA
>JAUXIH010000153.1 GCA_030621105.1 Dehalococcoidia bacterium
TGCCAGTTTTGGTCAGGAGATTGATTCTGTTGCTGCTGGCCTGTATGATGTCCTCATTCCGGGTAATAGTACTGAGAGGGGTTGGGTTGGTGGCACCAGTGACCTCAGACCTGGAGGCAGTGAAGAGGTTGTGAGACAAAAGTCGGTTGACCTTATCGTCTCCATTCAATCAGGGGACCTGGACTATGCTTTTGAATACCGCTCGGTGGCCGTACAGCACGGGTTGAATTTTATCGAGCTTGATGATTATATCAACCTGTCTAAAGCCAACAATGAGCTTTCTGGCGTGGAGGATTTCTACCAGGAAGCAGAGGTCAACCTCCTCAAGAGCCCCGGCCCTCCACCCGTGTACCAGGTAAAACGAGGTAAGCCCATCATATATGGCATAACCATACCTTCAAATTCACAACACTCCCTGCGTGCTGCGGAGTTTGTTATTTTTCTCTTGTCTGAGAGGGGGCAGGAGATAATTGAGGGCAACGGCCAACCGTTTCTATCACCCGTGCCATTATGTGACCATCCTGAAAATATGCCGATGCCGATAAAGGAGGGAACTCCATAGGGAATTCTATAGAGTATGAGCATTCTCGCTGACTTGATATCGACCCTGGATAGGGATGCTGTCGTGAGGCAGGTGCATACCTGCGTTTTTTGGACGGCGGTGATCAGTCGACACTGTGGATTGGCCTCTACCTTTCATGAGCCGCATCCCTATCATCGCGAGGTGAGGGATGTGGGACATCTGCAGGGAAAATCGGCGGTGAAGCTGGCGGAGTACGCTTACTCGGATAACCCGCTGGAGGCCTCCATTGGTATGGCAACAATAAATTCTCTGCTGGAGATTGGTACGTACCAGTGTGCTGAGGTCAATGCCTTTGATATTCTCGCCAGGGAAGGTGAGGGGAGGGACATTGCTATCGTTGGGTATTTTCCTTGGATTCCCCGGCTGCGAGAGGTTGCCCGTCATCTCTGGGTTATCGAGCAACAGCCAGGGGAGGGAGCCCTGCCCCCGGACAGGGCGCAACACATCCTGCCCAGGGCTGATGTGGTGGGTATTACAGGAGCTTCGTTTATCAATCATACCGTGGAGGACTTGCTGAACTTAAGTCGCGATAGCTTTGTTGTTATGCTGGGGCCGACGGCACCGCTGTCGCCGGTACTGTTTGATTGGGGGGTGGACGTGATTGCAGGGACACAGGTAGTGGATAGTGTCCAGGCCATTAATTCCATCAGTGAAGGGGCTGTCTTTCATCAAATACGGGGGAAAAAGCTGGTGACCATGACCAGAAATAGTTTTGAGGTTAACCATGAATGCCCTGATTGATACCTTTGGGCGTCATATAGACTACCTCAGGATATCGGTAACGGACCGCTGTAACCTGCGCTGTGTCTATTGCATGCCCCCTGAGGGAGTGCCATGGATGCCTCATGATGAGCTTCTTTCCTATGAGGAAATTGCCACCATAGTTCGCATTGCGGCCCGGATGGGCATCGGCAAGGTCAGGCTTACCGGGGGAGAGCCGCTGGTTAGGGCGGATCTGGTTACGCTGGTCGAGATGCTCGGCACCATCGAGGGCATCACCGAGGTTTCATTAACCACCAATGGGCAGATTCTTGCGCAGCATGCCAGGGAGCTTAAGCGGGCGGGATTGATGAGGGTTAACATTAGCCTGGATACTCTGGATAGTGATAGATTTCACCGTATAACTCGATTGGGAGACCTCTCCCGTACCCTTGAAGGCATACAGGCCGCAGAGGATGCCGGTCTATCTCCGGTTAAGATAAACATGGTGGTGATGCGTGGTATCAATGATGATGAGGTGGTGGACTTTGCCCGGATGACACGTGAGAGGGGCTGGCATGTCCGTTTCATCGAACTCATGCCTTTTACCATGGCGGACATGGTGCCGTCAGCAGATATACGTCACAGGATTGAATCTCTGGGTGTGCTTGAGGAAGGAACTGCTCCCAAAGGGAATGGTCCGGCATACTATTATCGCTTGCTTGGGGCGAGGGGCAGCATAGGGTTCATCAGTCCCATTACAGAACCTTTCTGTGATCGATGCAACCGCATGAGATTGAGTTCAGACGGTCACTTGTATCCCTGCCTGTTGACCCAGGGCAAGGTGGATTTAAAGGAGCCGTTGCGTGATGGAGCCACGACATCACAGCTACAAGGATTAATATTGGAAGCGGTCGCTGCCAAGCCGGAGCATTATCACTTGGCAATCGATGATACCGTTTGTGCTAAGAGGAAGATGTCTCGAATTGGAGGTTAATATGGTGGAGTCACATGAAGGAAAAATGGTAAGGCCAATCCGGATGATAGACATTACACAAAAGAGAGATACGGAACGACAGGCGATAGCTGTGGGGAGAATTCGAATGAAACCTGAGACGTTGAGTCTCATCCGCCAGGGGAGGATGGATAAGGGAGATGTGCTGGCAGTGGCACAAACAGCGGGTATTATGGCGGCGAAGCAAACATATTCCCTGATTCCGCTGTGCCACCCGTTGCTATTAACTAACGTAGCGATGCAGTTTGATATCAGCAGCGAGGTTGATGTTATCGAGATTACTGCCAGTGCTACCGGCGTTGGCAAGACAGGGATGGATATGGAGGCTCTCACTGCTGTATCCGTTGCTGCCCTGACCATCTATGATATGTGTAAGGGCATCGATAGGGC
>JAUXIH010000061.1 GCA_030621105.1 Dehalococcoidia bacterium
GCTGGAGAAAAACAAAGAGGTTTTTAATTCTACTGGGAGCTTCAGTGATTGGATTCTTTGTCTTTGTTTTTCTCCACAATGCCTTCTATGCCCTGACTATGCTTACCAGCCACATTGCCGCATTAAGCCGTTTGATGGAAGTCTTTCATGTAACATCCTTCGTTATCGCTGTTTTCCTGTGTCCAGGCACCTTTTTGGTGGGGGCTGTAGGCAGCATAGTCTGCGCCATTATGGGACGGAGGAAACAGGCAATCGGATAAGTCCAGCTTGTGTTCTTAACATTCTGGCTGTTTGTTACTCGAAGTTTGTAGTTTTGTTCAAGAACGCAGGTGTCTTTTAGAAAAACCAATAATTGCGTTGTCTATCACCTTCGTTGAACTACTGTGAAAACCATGTCCGATGTAAGGAGCGAGATCATCCTTTACTCTTTGTGCAATAGACACCATTCTAGGGAAAATTTCATAGAAGGCTTTTTCCTCTCTGTTTTGTATCTGATAATTGAAAAACCTGGCTGTATGTTGCCTGTCTATTGGAGGTACTAATTCTGGTAGCAGATGATGGAGGATTTTACTATTAGCTACAAGCTTTGATTCGGTTGCACTGCCCCTCAGCTCAGTAATAAGTGCCCACAACTTGTCAGCTACACTTGTAGTACCTTGTGGCAAAGCGTATGTTTGTTCATTTTTAAGCTCATCAATTGCTGGAGCACGATCAGCAATGCTAACGGCGAAAGATTTAAAGTCAACCATCTTGGCTCCGCTCCTACCCATACGATGCATGCCCCAAGCAGCTAGCGTGGCGTATAGATACTCAAGGAAACGGTGATCTTTGGCAGCAATAAGAGGTCGTTGCAGTTCTCCAAGCCGTTCTATTGTTTTTAAATGGAAGTAAACACTGGGCCCTGTGTAAGGTTGTGCCATATCAAACTCATGTATGTAGAAGCTAAAGTCGCTACACAACTGGTTTATTCGTCTGTCTACCCCTTCTATGTTCGCTCGAGCCATCTTTAGCCCAACCAGCCCATTTTTTTGTTGCCTATCTGTCATATACCGAATAACTATAGATCTTCCATCCTTATAAGTCATGCAGAAACCTTCCTCAACCAAAAGTGGAATAACATAGCTCAGGTGTTGCGGGGATTTCTTGTGCTGGTAGAGTAGCATATGGCCTAGCGAGTTAGGGGCTGGATTGTCTCGACACGCTCCCATAAGGATTTCACCAGCTCCCTTGATCTTGTTCTTGATAATCTTTATTTCTTCTGAGGAGATATAGATATTGACGCTCATATTTGCATTGCCGTTATGATCAGAGGTACGGACTACCAATCCGTGAGCTAGATCTCCCTCATAGTAGAATGGCTTTCTCCGATCTATTGTCTGAGATTTTCTCATAATCTTACTCCCTTCACTTAAACCTATTGGCCAATTGAGTTTAGGACAGCCATACCTTCTTAACAACGTTCTTATGGATATCTTACAGCCATACCATATATCTCTCGGCACAACTGTCACATGTTGTGGCTAGGCTAAACAGGGATTCGGATATTACTTCAACATGTCCGCTTTCGTCCATGGTTTCCTCACCTATCTCAACTTGCGTGTAATGATCGCCAATTCTAATTGGTGAGCTGCACAGCGAGCAATTATCCTTCCCTCTGCTCAATGCCCAAGGTTCAGTACTGCCGGCAAGGTGTTTTACAAACCAGTGAAATCCAGCCTCTTCAAGCTCTAGTAGTGGTACCTCTTTGTAGAATATTAAATTATCGAACTGGGACCTAGCAGCGCAGTAAATACAGACCTGCAGGGAAGCCATGGCCTCTACAATCTTATCTTCCCCATCTTCGCTTCTAAGCCTCTGTAGTCTAGAAATGCAAATGTAGTGCTCTCCCCAATCCACTGCTCTGGCGCACGAGAAGCAGCCTATCTTCCATTTTACTTCTTCATCTTCCATTCTTTGGGTGCCTTATTGCTACTGGTTACTCATTATATGGCTTTTTAGGAAAAACAGAAGCCTTTAGGGATAACGTTTTGATGTTTTGTTACTTGAGTAATACAAAGGTTCAGTTATGTTTTCCACTCTCCTATGTGTTACAATTTTCCCAGGAAGGTGGTTCATTATGAATGACTTTCAAAAAGGCTTTTGTGAAGTCGCGACAGGTATCATTGCTAGTATCATTATTAGCGCTGTACTCAGTGGGTTTGCTGAAGATGGTCTAATACCATCCAACATGGTCTTTCTGTTTACATTTGGTGGTTTCTTGGGCGCGATTGCATTACTGTTTTCATTCGCGACTTCAGGAGTCATCTTCACAATCGGCTGGATAGTTGGAGCATTCCTACTGAAAGACATGCTCACTACCTTTAATTTTGTCGTATATCTAGTGGCTCCCATTGTAGCCTTAGTTATAAGAGGAGTTTTATTCTTTAAGAATTCGAACAATTAAAAAGTGTTCCCTTTTCACTTTTAAGTTCCAGCTTTGATGATTTAGCCTTGGGAATTGGCGGACCTTTTTAAAGGTATGTTGCCTACTACAGTAGGAACTATCCTTGTCTCACGGACCAGTCTCATTGACCACCCTGGCTGATTGTGTAGTTGAGAAGACTAACTGCTTCGAACGTATCGCTTAAGCGGTGTAGTAAATATATGGAGCGCCTTTAAAATTGCTTCGATCGGCCTGCTAAGCTTATTGGACTCCCAATAGACGCCTAGCCTCGGTAAGATTACCCTGCTTACACATTCCCCAGAGTCGTCCCAAATCCCTTGCGGCTAGTTCCAGCAATTCCGTACCCGAGGGTGACACGCTTGGTTTTCCGGTGACAAGAATTGCTCTAATCTTCTCTATAGGCATGCCGGTCCGATTAGCAATTGCTGTTTGAGCTGAAACCAGCATGTTCCGCTTTCTTGCATCAGGCATAGCCATCGTACAACTTACCAATATTGGCTCCCCGCCTTGGGCTGACGCGACAATGTCGGCGCTGCCAGCCTCCAAGCCCCCCTCTATTACATCATGCTGCAGGTTCGAAAGCAGGATCGGGTTTAGCTGGCAGAGACCAAGCAGGTAGGTCACAACATATTCAAATAGTTCATCTATTCTCCTCGAAGTGAACCTGCGGAATAGGCGACAATTCTTAATATCCGTGCCCGATGTCAAACACCCAAGATATTCTGTGATGTCATCCTCGGGAACAAAAGAGGTGAACACTCTAAAAGCCAAGACACCGCTTCCTAATGGTGATCGTTCCTCGTGAAGGTCTATGCGCGTTGCGTTTTGTTTGAATAAAGAAGCCTTTACATCACCAGCTTCTGGAGTCTTCCCTAGTTGGAATACTTCTGAAAACTGTGCCAATTCTTGACCAACAGATTGTGGACTTATCCGAACCCTCTCCAGCAAGCGATCCCCAGCATGCTTCGACCAGCCACGCTCGTATACAGAACATTCTAGCATCAACTCTCCAAGGGCTGGATGGAAACGACCAATGACCTTAACTGTGTTGCTTGAAGAGGTAACAGACGTGATGCGCGCATACAGTGGGGCAAGAATTTGAAATGAGTGTCCAGATGATTGATCAAAAGACTCCCCTGTGACGCATTCAACTAGCTGCTGAAAGTCGGCAAAGCCGAAGTTCCGCGATTGCTTGTCGAGATCATGGCTGTCCAGTCGAGGTCTGTTATCCTTTCCACCCGGAAATCCTTGGAAGTTCCTTCGCTTTTGGCCACACCCCCAATAGTATACAGGCCAGCGGTTACCAATGTCTTCATAGTCCCCGTTCTGAAGATACATTTCTTCCTGCATTAAGTCGATCTTAAGAATGTCGTCGTCAGCAATGTGGAAGGCCCTGTTGCTGCTGACCGCTATTATGCCCTCAGGCATTCGCCTCACAAGTTGTTCAAATTGCCCGATCGGATATGCTGACAACACAATATTTATGCCCTTATACGGTTCAATATTATGTTCCTCCCCCAAGTGCTTGTTGAGAACTTGTGTCCGAAGTTCATACTGCTTCTTCAGCTCCTCATGTTCTGCAGATATCTCTTGAGGGGTTCTGGCCGAAAACCGGATGACCGTGAAGGCATTGCGCCACCCCGATCGATCGCCGAGAGCTACAACAACTGCTCGAAGGTCAACCCCATTAAAAGTTTTGCGAAGAACTTCTAAAACCTCCTGAACTGTGGGATTTGCCATCTTTCTCTCCTTGATATTACCGCTTACCCGCTTTTGACCATTATACAATGAGTGACGTCATCAGTTACATGGGATGACTCACAAAAAGTCCAATGAAGATCCTTAGGCTGCTACGGCACCTATTAGCCAAATCTAGGTGTAGGGATTCTCCTCTGCTTATGTCACAATCTGACAGTTTGTTCAGTGGAATGGGAACAAGAGTACGTGCTTTATTGTTCTTCCAAAGCTATTTGCTCAGATGGAGTAGTCGCATTACTCCGCGGTGTCTCTGGTGCTCTCCGTTGCCCCTCTGCTGGCCCCGGTAATTCTTCTACCGTCTTTAAGGTGGAATAATCACTTACTAAATTGACTTTGCACGAGCCGTACGATTATCGGAACCAAGGAACTATTATTTGTTCGTCTAGCCTAACGTTACGGATTGGGAACACACGCCAAGGCCTAATAGCGAATCGAATCCGCATGAACGGGCTTAAATCTCTTATTGACAATCTGTGATACCGATTGGTATACTCATTTGGTAAGAATATATTATCGTATAAGGGGGCAATATGGGAAGAACAGCCAAACTAACCGTTAGTTTACCACGAGAGCTAATCTCACTTACAGACCAAGTAGCCAGAGAGAAGAAGATAAGCCGGAGCAAAGTTGTTTCCTCATGTTTGCAGGAATTGGCGGAAAGATACAGAGTAAAGGAAATGGCAGAAGGGTATAAGGCTATGGCTAAAGAGCAAAAGCAGTTCACGGCTGTGGCTTCTGAGATTGCGCATGAAGTTCTGCCGGAATGGAAATAGATTATGCCTAAAGAGATAAAGCGCGGTGAGATTTATTGGGTTGACTGGTATCCTGAAAGAGGAAGTGAGCAGAGCGGGCTAAGGCCCGCTCTTGTTATTCAGAACGATATTGGCAATAAATTCAGCCCCACAACGATTGTGGCAGCGCTAACTACTGCCATTGAGAAGCCGTATCCCTTTCTGGTTAGGGTTACAGCCAAAGAAACTGGTCTGCCGAAAGACAGCACAGTTAATTTAGCGGTGATAATGACGATTGATAAGACTCGCCTCACCGATAAATGCGGTGAATTAGGTGAAGGGAAGATGGCTGAAGTAGATGAGTCCATTAAGGCGAGTCTTGGGCTTGGAAAGACCATAAGGGGTGAATAGTGACAATCCTAATATGCGTTCACGTTAGTTCCACATAACGAAATAGTGTGTCTCTCACAAGGTCGACGTAAGCAAACGAGTGGCTCGAAAGACATATGCCTGGAGTGGTCGCCTCTCGAGACTGGCCCAGTCGCCGCCAGGGCGCATAGCAAGGCCCAAAATCGACAAGTGAACCCTCGGTTGAAGTTAACCCAATTTCAGAATCGTACAGCCGAGTAACGCGCCGCAAACCGGCTGCAAGCGCAATCCCTGGTTAGCCTTGGTTGGCTATCAAAGCCAAAACTGAATCAAGCTCTTGTGAGCTTATGCATAGCTGCCAGCCGTGCTTGGATGCGCCAGGTAACAATCCTCGGTTTTGAGCAATGGCAGACTCTGTATTCACCTTACCAAAAGCAGTGGGATATAATAGGAGTAATGCAGAAGATAACTTGGAAGTGCCTGTGCTCTATCTGCCAGCACCCTATACAACGAGGTAAGCCAACCATGTGCATATAGGAGACATTACACGCGATCTCTAAGAGGTAATGACAGGAACTACGGGTGCGTTGGCCATTAGCACCAAGCTGAGATCTTAATCCCGTGGAGGAAATCGTGTTAAAATGAATTATTGATAGGGTAAAGTTATGCCAGCAAATTTGCCGCCGCAGTATTTTGAAGCTGAGAAGCGTTTTAGAATGGCTAAGAGCTCGGAAGGGAAAATCGAGGCTCTGGAAGCCATGCTTGCCATCATGCCCAAGCATAAGGGTACCGATAAGCTCCGTGCTGACTTGAGAAGAAAAATTGCCAAGATATCCCAGGAAGCTGAAAGAAAATATGCCACCAGCAGGACAAGCTTCTACATCAAAAAAGAAGGCGCCGGCCAAGTAGCCCTGGTTGGGTTACCCAATGTCGGCAAGTCACGACTGCTAAAAGCAGCTACTGATGCATCCCCGGAAGTAGCCGATTATCCTTTCACTACCAAAGCTCCTACCATAGGTATGATGAAATTTAAGAATATTCAGATTCAGTTAGTGGACACACCCCCGGTAGCAAGTCCAGCTTCCCGGATGTGGCTAAACAATATCGTCAGAAATGCCGACCTCATCGCTATTATCGTGGACCTGAGCAACCAGCCAATGGAACAGGTAGAAACCACCCTTCCAGAGCTGGAGAATATGAACATAGTGTCTGCCACAAGTAATACTAAGGAAGCAACCATCGGCAAATTTCAAAAGAGAATCTTGATTGTAGGGAACAAGAATGACTTGGAAAATTCAAGTACTAACTGGAGCCAGTT
>JAUXIH010000150.1 GCA_030621105.1 Dehalococcoidia bacterium
ATATACAGCTTGACATAATTCAAATCAGCATCGCTGGTCACGGTGGCTGCCATGAGCAGATTCTGCACCGTATCGCCTTCCTGCAGGGAATAGATTCCAGGGTTGGTCACCGCCCCTCCGATATACACCTCCCCGACCGCCTGTGGCGCTGTTTCCTGGGACAGGGTAATCTCTTTGGCCTGTCCCGTACCGTGCATAAAGAGAACGCCGCCAACGATGGCAGCGATGGTGAGAAAAATGGTGAGTAGCAGGTAATACCTGTCAGCCTGTTTCATATAGCATCTCCTTCGCTGGCAAATTGTTTGCTGTCAGTTGTGATGATAGAATGCCAGCATGGCCAAGAATTCCAGGGCAATCAGCATTAATCGCAAAGCTTACCATGATTACTCCATCCAGGAGACACTGGAGGCGGGGCTGGTTCTCAAAGGCTCGGAGATAAAGTCCATTCGCCAGGGCAAGGTGAGCCTGAGCGATGCCTATGCTCGTCCGCAAGGCGGCGAGATGTGGCTGTTCAACAGCCACATCTCCAGCTATGATGCTGCCAGCTACAATACTCATGAGGCGCGGCGGCCGCGCAAGCTATTGCTCCATGACAGGGAAATTGCTCACCTGGCGGCTGAGGTTTCTGAACGTAGATTGACTGTAGTGCCACTCAGGTTGTATATTAAACATGGGATTGCCAAGGTGGAACTGGGCGTCGCCCGGGGGAAGAAAATGTACGATAAGCGTGAGGTCATAGCCCGCCGTGCCGCGGATAGAGAAATAGACCGTGCGCTTAAGCGTGGGAGGTGACACAGGCAACGCGGGGGCGCGTGGATTCGACGGAGGTAGGCCTACAGGGTTGCAGGCTGAGGTGCCATCTACCTCACAAAACAGGTGGCGAAAAAATAACTGCCAAAACAGAAGCAGTTCCTATCGCTGCGTAAGTAAGCGATACATCCAACCTGGTTTTGCCTTGACGGACCGGGATTGGGTGTAAGACAGTCAAGGTGCTCCGGCCCTGATGTCGATAAGGGTTGGCTAAGAATATCGACTGGCCTGGCTGAATTCGGTCAGCAGAGGAAAGCCAGGTGAGATTAAAGCGCTGACTAAGCCTGTAGGGGCTCTGGCAACCTGCTTTCGGACGGGGAGTTCGACTCTCCCCCGCCTCCACCATATCCCAAGGAAATGAGAGAAAGATATCCCGGGGAAGTGGTGACATGAAGATTATTTACCATTCTCGCTATGCCGAGGTTTATGCTCGTGATCCGGCAGCCGAGCCGGGAAGGATGGAGTGCATACTCGAGGAGCTCGAGGGCAAGTATGACTTCATTGAACCCAAAGAGGCGAGCATCGATGATATCTTGCTGGTGCACACCGAGCGCCACATCGATTTAGTCAAGACCCGCCTCGATGCTTATGACATGGCTCTTCTTGCCGCTGGCGGCGCTGTCAGGGCAGCCCATGTTGCCTTTGATGGCGAACCTGCCTTTGGCCTCATCCGACCGCCGGGACATCATGCCAGCGTTGATGACTTCTGGGGGTTTTGCTACTTCAACAACATTGCCATTGCCCTGGAGAAGCTCAGGAAGGAAAAGCTGATTCACCGGGCTTTTATACTGGACTTTGACCTTCATTATGGAGATGGCAGTGCCAGCATTTTCGCTCACAATGGTGTCACGTATTTCCAGCCGCGGACCAGTGACAGTGCCGGCCTCCTCAAGGAGATCAGGCAGCGCCTGGATGCCGAGAAGGATTATCACATCCTGGCAGTCTCCGCTGGCTTCGATCGCCATATCCATGACTGGGGCCGACGATTGACTACCGATGACTATCGCACTATCGGCCAGATGGTCAAGGAAGCGGCAGATAAGAATTGCCAGGGCAGGACATTTGCCGTGCTGGAAGGGGGCTACAACCATGATGTCCTCGGCAAGAATGTCGCTGCCTACCTCGAAGGCTTAGCCTAGCGCCCTAGAACCAGCTTTCCCCTACCGTGTCTCGTGTCTTCTTTTCTTTGCCCTTGTTGAGCTTACCCGAAATAATAAGACCAGGACCCTGTGCTTATAGCGATTCTGGTTCTCCGACCCAAGTTAATTCTACTTCTTCTTAATCAACTTCAGTCGTTCCATGTCTCCTACTGACCATCCTATATCATCAAGCAATCCTTTCAACAACTTTCGCCCATAAGATCTCTTACTCATATGATAATGGATAGTAACTCGCCTGCCATCTGGATGCAGGTATACTCGTTCAGTTTTGAGCTCAGAATCCGGGTGCCAGCCATCTTTCTCTAAGACTGAAATAAGTTCACCAGCAGTTTTCGCTTTGAGCTGATCCCAAACATGTTTGGGATAAGTCATACATCTGCTACCACCAAATCTCTTGTGTGATGCGTCATTCCTTTTCCAGGGGTGGGTGGCATTTTGTCTTCCTCATTATCAGTTAAGGCACCTACTGGGATAGGATCACCATGCTTTATTAGAGAATGCAGGTAAGCTATAGCTGCATTCTTAGCATTGTCAATGGCTTCTTCTTCAGTATCTCCACAAGTATGTAATCCTTTAAGAGCTGGGCAATAAGCATGGAATACATCCTCGTCAGGTTCAACTACAATATGAATTCTGAACTCAATATCTGGCTTCTTATCAAACATCCCTTTTCCTCTTCCTGACTTTATTAACTACTTTATGCTATCTCTACGATACTGGCTATAGTATATAATACATAATACATTAATAAAATACCAAATAATCGACAGATCCAGCTTTCCCCTGCAGTGTCTCGTGCCTTCTTTTCTTTGCCCTCGTTTATCGCTACAA
>JAUXIH010000126.1 GCA_030621105.1 Dehalococcoidia bacterium
CTAACAATGGCCGTGTGTAAGGGATGAATATCCAAAGCGTATACCTTGCCTTCTGGTCCCACTATGTTGGCGGCGAGAATCGTGAAGCGACCTATACCACACCCAAGGTCCACAATAACCTGCCCCTCTTTAACCCCTGCTTTCTTCAGCCTCTCCCTTCGTTTCCTGGGAGTTTCATATATGGTGAATATCCAGAGCCAGAACATAAAAATGGAGAAGAGATAATTCCCGACACTGGGCACCGGCTTACGACATGCATATTTTAGAATTAGGTAGGAAATGATTGCTGCCAACAGGAGAGCTCCGACCCCGACCAAGACCCACTGCCGGGTTTCCATTGCATTGACCTCCTTCTCTCTGGGTTTCCGGTTGTGATTATAGCGAGACCTCGACAATCTAGCAATCGTACCCGATACATGGTCGAACCGCTACGTTCCCTTCGTTGCGCATTCCGCCCTTTTAGTGCAGGCTTGAAGCGCTGGGTGGGATGTGTGTTAGGAAATGTGCGGGCTTGAAGTAAGGTAGAAAAGCACTAAACTTCTGGTAAAAAGGCTAGGCTAGTCGATAGTTAGCCTTTTTACTTCTTGTGTTTCCGTTACCACCTTTGTTACATGGAAAACTGCTAGAATGGCAAAGATGGCTGTTAGGATTAGAGTTGGCAACCATGAGATGAGGCTAAAGATGGTCATGAGGATACTCAGCAGCATAACGGCGATGCCTATGGGTATCAACTGCTGATATGGCTTTATCCAGTCTTCCACTTGTCGCTCAAACTGCTCTCTAAATTCAGCTGTAGCTTGCTCTTTCTCCTCTGGTGTGAGGTCTGTAAGCTCCTCCATCTGACCCTCGGCCATTCCCGTGACCATGTCAATGACAAAGGGCGGCGTGGTGAAACCTTCGTTCTCGATTTGCGCTGCATATCCAGAATAAAAGCAGGCACACGCTGCTATTATTAGCACTATAAGTAAAATAGTTTGATTATCCTTAATAGGACGCACCGAGAAGTTTATGCGTTCATTGAGTCCCTTAGCCACACCTTGGCTGTAGAGAAGCCCAGCGAGCAAATATAGCACTGCTAGCACAATGCCAATCAGGTTTATCCCCCAGATGAAGAGCACAGCCAGGCTAGAAAGAGCAAAGGCGACGAAGCAAATCCAGAGAGGACGGACAAGCGCAGCAACAAGTCCAGCAGTTATTGCTACCAAAGCGAGAGCCAGCAATAGCCAGAGAAAGGGATGCAGTGTATCCATGGAGGGGGAGAAGATGGTATCACCCAATTGCCCGATTTGATGGCAGATATTACCCAGGTAGCAGCTCGCTGCGATGAGCAGCACGATAAAGATTATAGTCTTTACCAGCTTACTTGTTGTCATGCTCAACATTGGTGAACTCTTGGCCTCTGGTATCTGCTCTAACTGGCAGGATTCTACTACCTACTCCCAATGTTGGCAATTGTTGTTAATCATTGGTAGACGAAAATTCCGCCTACATCAAAAGACTATATGCTGGAGACAGGCTATTCCAGGTGGAAGCTGTGAATTACCTCATCCAAGACTGCCTCATCCTGTTCAAATTGGGCAGGCATGCTGAAACCCTGGACAACGAACACATTTGCTTCCTGAATTACAATTACATATTTGAATTTGAGGTGTAAGCCCTCCGTTGTTCCACTGAACACAATTTCGTAGGCTGGAGTCCCGTCGTCCAAAGTTACCTCACCTTCAGAAAATAACTCATAGTTACCCATATGTTTACTCAAGTCTTGCCCCAGCTCAGAGGCAGCCTCAGCAAGGGTGGTTTCCTCAGTCCAAGCCCTAACCATTACGCAGGGTAGTCCCTCTGCAGCTGAGAGCGATACGACTTCACCATATTGACCTGTGGCACCCTCAATCCATCCCGCAGGGCAGCTTATGGAGAAGCCGTACTCAGCGTTCGTGTAGGTGCCCCCCTCGCTGGGAGTCGGGGGTATAAAGGCATAGGTTGGCAGGAGCTCAAAGCTGTCCACTATGGTATCTATTAGCTGTTCCTGCTGGTCAAAAGCGGTGGGCTCTCCTCTTACTCCAAACCCAAAGGCCTGCTTCTCCCGCACTAACACCACGTACCTGAACTTCTCGACTTCCCCGGTATAAAGGTCTCCTTTACCCACTATTTCATAGCCGGAAATACCTTCGCCTATGGTAATATCACCCTCCGAGAACAACTCGAATTGGGGCGTGGCTTCCATGTACCCTTTGAACTCTGTCACATAGTTAGTCAGGATAATCTCCTCGGTCCTGTATTCCACCCATACCTCCTCGGTGAGGCGTCCTTCAGGGCCCTTGAACTCAAAAGAGAAGCTTGTCCCTAACGCGCGCTCATTCTCGGTCCATCCTTCAGGATACTTGACGGAAAAGCCATGCTCAGTACTCTCATAAAGGGTCACGGGTGTTGATGGGGCAGAAGTGCCAGCGCAGCCGACAGCTAGTACAACTAACACCAGCGAGCAAGTAATACCAGCCATTATTCTCGATTTGTACACCAACGTACACCTCCTGAACTCTTACGTTATTTCAGGTCTGGCCACAGACTATCCCATTTTTATCTGAGTGTCAATATCTTGTAGGGGAGCTGTAGGGGAGGCTTTGTCACATCTGGTAACCGGGGGGAACCTATTTGTGCCTATCCCCCACAGTTGAACAATTCGCCCTAATGTAACGCTGCTAGGGTATTATTATCGCCTATAGCTTGCCTTCGTGTCTCGTTCCAATTTCTACCGCGCTGTACGAGGCTACCTGCCCGCATCAGCCAATAGTCGTTTCAGTTCATCGATGCTGACTTTGTACTTTATCGCACTCATCGGAATGCGATTTACCTGCCTATTGATCTCAGACAAATCGGCATTGGCCAGTCCGCCCATCCCGCATATCATGACTTTGACTTGGAAAGCCAGGTCATTCATAGACCCCAGAATGCTACGGCTGTTTGTCCTTGCAATCACGATGTGCTGGTGTTCCCTTAACACATACTCGACCTGCGGCTCCCCGAATCCCTCGGTCATCAGACTCTTGAACAAACCCAACCTGAACACCTCTTCAAAGTTTTCTAATATTGGTTTCTTCATCAAGGGCAGGAACAATGAATACAGGGTCTGAGTGTTGGTGAACAGCACGCACTTTTTTCGATCTACCCACAAGAGGTTGGCATGCCAATCGCACCAAGTTGGCGACTGAGATGGTCCGTTCGTTGGTCTGGTTTTAAGCTCGGTCAATAGCTTGGCGGTACATCTTATTATTCCCATGACTCTTGTTATCCAGTTTGCGGGTTGCCGTCAATTCGCCAGTCGTCCCAAGATCCATCGTTCCA
The DNA here is from genome assembly GCA_030621105.1 of Dehalococcoidia bacterium. Classification (GTDB taxonomy): domain Bacteria; phylum Chloroflexota; class Dehalococcoidia; order GIF9; family AB-539-J10; genus JAGGVQ01. Next base: position 3,343 of record JAUXIH010000126.1, read on the forward strand.
CTGTAATTATAAATCATTCTTAGGATGTGTGACATGTGCCTTGGGAAATAGGAAATAATCG
>JAUXIH010000002.1 GCA_030621105.1 Dehalococcoidia bacterium
GAATTACCAACCCTCCAGTGCGGAGGCTCCCGAGTATATCCGTAATGTGTACTCCGGAACCATGGGCAACTACATCTACTGGAGTATCCCCGACATGGTGAATGGCTGGCTGGAAGACAGTTCCTCCAACCACGGCGTCCTGCTGAAGGACACCGATGAAAGCACTGCCGAGGACTGGAAATCATTCTATTCCTCCGATTGGAGCGATCCCAATAAGCGCCCCAAGCTGGTTATTCAGTACTACGACCCGACTCCGTAGGCTTTTATCATCGGGAGAGGCGTCATCAATGACGCCTCTCCCGAGTCTCCCTACTCTAGAAAATCTACATGCGCTGAAAAATAAAGGAGGCAGGTAAAATGAATCTTCTGAGATGGAATCCTATGAGGAACATACTAATTGTTACAGGGATTGGTTTAGGCCTCCTGTTCATGACAGGGTGTGTTGCTCAGGGTGATTATCAAAATTTGGAGGCTCAGTATAATGCCCTTCAAACTGAGTTAAACAGCACCCAAGCCGAGTTAAGTAGTACCCAAGCTGAACTGGCTGAGTTGCAAGCAAAATATCCCCCCAGACTCTTCGAGGATTCTGCAGAACTAGAAGCATGGTTGGCGGGACAACCTACCCCCCCAGAGGCAACTGATGCAGTCCTTTGGTACGAGCATGCACGCCAGTTACAGAAAGCTGCAGTAGAGGATGGATACATCATTTCTGCAGACTACATAGGCCCAGACTCTGATGGATTATACACCATATGGTGTTCTGCTGTTCTCCAGGATAACAGCTATTACTATTGGGACCCGGATACAGACAGTCTCTATTACGGGATGGACGTAAAACACTTTTAAGTAAGAAGAAATTTCTCCAAGGACTTCCAGAGCGGCTTTTCCGCCGAGGAAATTTATATGTACAGAAAGATACTGGTACCTCTGGACGGATCAGAGAGAGCAGAGTTGGCTTTGCCCTACGCGGCAGGGTTGAGCTCCGAACTCAACTGCGACCTGCACCTGATATATGTCTCCCCTCCAAAGGACCCTCGTGTCTGCGCAGCACGCTACTACATCGACCAGATATCCCGGAACACGGGCAGGGACTTCCTCCTGCCAGGCAAGGTTACGCCCGTTTTCCTCGATGGCGCGCCGGCTTTCACCATCACCAATTACGCTGCACAGCACGACATCGACCTCATCATAATGACCTCCCACGGCCTGACTGGTGCTACGCAGTGGCCCCTGGGGGAATCGTTGACAGGGTAATCTCCACTACGGAGAAGCCCCTCCTGCTCATCAAGGTTAAGGACCCCCCCTCGATCTGGCAGCACAAAGCGCCCTCCCGAATATTGATCCCCCTGGACGGCTCCAAGCTGGCCGAGGCAGCTGTCTCCCGTGTCCGTGAGCTAATGGCCCAGCTAATACCACCTCGCAGCGTGGAAATCACGCTTTTCCATGCCATCTCTCCCCTGAGGGAATATCGCAGCTACTGGACCTTCTCTATAGCCGGCGAAGAAAGCGATGAAGGGTTCAACAAGTTTACTCACAGGGAAGGCATTACCTCTCCTCTTGCTGGAGCTGAAGTATATACTCAGAGAGAACTGGCAGACATCAAGGCCAGGGTTGCTTCTTACCTTGCGGAGGTTGGCACTAAGCTCAGCAGCGAGGGGCTCAAGGTATCCTCCAAGATAACAACAGGCACCCCTTCCAGGGAAATCGTCACTTTCGCCGACAAGGCCGACATCGACCTGGTAGTGATGTCAACACATGGTCGCTCCGGATACAACCGCCTGTTTCTGGGCAGTGTGTCTGACCGAACCATCCGCACGGGAAGCAAGCCTCTGCTACTGGTGAGAGACAGGCCTGAGAGCTAAAGTTTCGGCTGGGCCCTTGACAGCACTACAGGGATCTCCTGGGATACTCACATTCTTCCTTTGACGCTGGCAGGCAAAGCTGATAAGCTAGGCAGCTTGGAAGATGACACTATGACGACAGAAAAAGTGAGCATGGAAAAGATTGCCTCCCTGTGCAAGCGGCGCGGCCTGGTATTCCAAAGCAGCGAGATCTATGGTGGCTTGAGTAGCTGCTGGGATTATGGGCCCCTGGGGGTGGAGCTAAAACACAATGTTAAGAATGCCTGGTGGAAAGCCATGGTGCAACAAAGAGATGATGTTGTTGGCCTGGACAGCAGCATCATCATGCATCCCGATGTATGGCAAGCCAGTGGGCATATTGACAACTTCGCGGACCCCATGGTGGAATGCAAAGCCTGCCACCTGAGATGGCGAGCTGACGCAGTGGAAGATGGCAAATGTCCCCAATGCGGGGGAGAGCTTACAGCTCCCCGCATGTTTGACCTGATGTTCAAGACCTTCATGGGGCCGGTGCAGGATGAAGCCAACACGGTTTACCTCCGTCCGGAGACAGCTCAGGGCATGTTCGTCAACTTCCCCAATGTCATAGGCTCTACCCGGAAAAAATTGCCTCTAGGCATCGCCCAGACAGGCAAAGCTTTCCGTAACGAGATCACTCCCGGCAACTTCATCTTTAAAACTAGGGAGTTCGAGCAGATGGAGATGGAGTATTTCGTCAAGCCGGGAACAGACGATGAATGGTTTAAATACTGGGTCGATGAGCGTTACAAGTGGTATATCAAATTGGGTATCAGGAAGGAAAACTTGCGCTTACGCCAGCATGGTGAAGAGGAACTGGCCCACTACGCCAAGGGCTGCTATGACATCGAGTACAACTTTCCCATGGGCTGGGCCGAGATAGAAGGCATTGCCAACCGCGGCGATTACGACCTCAAGCAGCACAGCAAGCATAGCGGACGGGACTTGAGTTATTACGACAGCGAGAGTAACGAGAGATACCTTCCCTACATAATTGAACCTTCAGCGGGGGTTGATCGCTCCCTCCTAGCTTTCCTCATCGATGCCTACAGCGAGGAGGTCGTAAAGGATGAGACCCGGGTTTTTCTCCGTCTCCATCCTGACCTGGCCCCGGTAAAGGTGGCCATTCTGCCCCTAAGCCGCAACCCGAAACTGACGCCGCTGGCCAAAGACATTTATGCCCAACTCTCCCCGCACCTCATGGCCTATTACGATGACTCTCAAAGCATCGGACGCAGGTACCGACGCCAGGATGAGGTGGGAACTCCTTTTTGCGTGACCATAGACTTCCAGTCCCTGGAAGACCAGCAGGTCACCATCAGGGAGAGGGACAGCTTGCAGCAAATCCGGGTGCCAGCTTTGGAACTAAAAAACATCCTGCAGACCAAGCTGGGCGGCGAGCCCTTCGCCACCTCACAGCTATGGACAGCAGCACAGGCATAACAACTCCCCTTCCTCTAGCGCTGTTATCAGAGATCAAGAGTCCTTACGGCATCAGTTAAGGAATCTCTTTCCTATGCCGGGTGTAACAACTTAAATTCCGTTACATCTACCAGCCCTCTATCCGTCAATCGTAGCTCCGGAATAACGGGCAGGGCGAGGAAAGAGAGGAGAGAAAACGGGGCCGGAGGTAGCTCCCCCAGCGAGGCAACTGCTGCCTCAACCTTCTCCAGTTGAACCACAGTTTCCTCCAGGGGGCTAAGCGACAGCAAGCCAGCAACGGGCAGAGGCAGGGAGTTCAATATCTGTCCCTCATCGCTCACGGCAAGGCCTCCCTGTAACGCCTCTATTTCCTTGATGGCACGCATGATATCCCGGTCATTTGTGCCCACCGCGATGATATTATGAGAATCATGAGCAATAGAGGAGGCGAAGGCCCCGCGGTGCAGGCCAAATCCCTGCACCAAGCCCAGGCCGATGTTCCCACTGGCTCTATGTCTTTCCACCACGACCAGCTTCATGATGTCCTGCTTAAAATCCGGCACCACCTCTCCTGATACTGTCTTCACGCGGGCCATAACCTTCCTGGTAAGGATTTGCCCGGGAACTATTTGAATCACGGGATAGGTCTCCTGAGACGTGGTCACTCGCAGATCTCCTGGAGCGATTGGTTTCATGTGCACGGTGTGAGTTAGCTCTCGAGACAATCCTGGCACAGGAAACAATGGCAGGCCATGCCGCGCCACCAGCTCGCCATGATAGAACACCTGGTCTATGTGAAAGTGAGTCAGGTCGGGAATGGTAATAAAGTTGGCCTTATAGCCCGGGGCTATCGCTCCCAGGCCACGAAGACGAAAGTAATTCGCCACATTTATGGTCGCCAACTGCAGCGCCCTGACCGGCTCCATCCCCAGGCTTATCGCCTTTCTCACCACGGCATCGATATCTCCTTCGCGCAGCAGGTCAACACAGCTCCGGTCATCGACAACAAAGAGGCATCGCGGGTAAGTCTTATCGGTAACCAGGGGAAGCAGTGCTTCCAGGTTTTTCTCCGAGGATCCCTCCCGAATCATGAGATACATCCCCTTCTGTAACTTCTCCCTGCCTTCCTCCAGTTCAGTAGATTCGTGGTCGGACATGATGCCCGCTGCTATGTAGGCATTCAACTCTTTGCCCCTGAGCCCAGGAGCATGTCCATCAATAACTTTATCCGTAGCGGCGGCAATCTTATCCAGCACCTGCTCGTCACCGGCAATGACCCCGGGGAAATTCATCATCTCCCCCAACCCCAGAACACCAGGATATGCGAAGATAGCCCTCAATTCCTCGCTATCCAGTTCCGCCCCCGATGTCTCCAGCGGAGTGGCGGGCACGCAGGAAGGAGCCATGAAATACATGTCCATGGGCAGTTCCTGCATCTGCTCCATGACAAATTTTATGCCGTCTGAGCCACAAACATTGGCAATCTCATGTAAATCAGTGATGACCGCCAGGGTTCCCCTGGGGACTACCGCTTGGGCATACCCGGACGGGTGCAGCATAGAGCTCTCGATATGTGTATGTCCATTGATCAATCCCGGGGCCAGGTAATCACCACGTAAATCAATAACCTGCCTAGCCTGGTTATAATCCCCCACGCCAGCAATCCTGTCCTGATAGATGGCGACATTCCCCTGTTCTATATCACCAGTAAAGGTGTTTATGACACGGGCATTCTTCAGAATTAAGTCGGCTCGCGCCTTCCCTCGAGCCACCGCAATCAACCTTCCCAGCTTCATTCCCTTCCTTCCCAGATACAGATATCGGGCAAGTGGCGAAATTTCTCGCCAGCATCAAGGCCATATCCAACAATGAATTTGTCAGGCACAGTACATCCCAGATAATCAATCTCTACAGGAATTTGCCGTCGAGAAGGTTTATCGAGCAAGGCACAGAGTTTCACGGACTCCGGTCCCTGAGACTTCAGGTAGTTCAACAGGTACGATATGGTGGTGCCCGTATCCACAATATCTTCTATCACCAGGACTTCCTTCTCCCGTATGTCTGCCCTGATTCCCCGGACGGTACGGACGCTCCCTGAGCTTACCATGGCCCCTTCGTAGCTTGATAGCGTGACAAATTCCATCTCGGTGGACACTCCTCTTATCTGGCGAACAAGGTCTGCCATAAACACGAAGCACCCTTTGAGGACGCCGAGAAGCAATACCTGCCTTCCATCATAGTCCTTGCTAATCTCGGCCGCCAGCCGGGATACAACCCTGGCTACCTCCTCTCTCCCTATAAAAACCTGAGGCCGTGAAACTACCACTGCTCTCTCCTAAAGATGATATTCATGCTTTCAGCCCCAAACGTCATCTCCTTTCCTATCTTAGCTTGTTTTAATAGCTGAGGAAAGTTATAATGCCTGACTAATTGTAACGCCAGCGGAGGAAATATATGCAGCCATATGCCTTCTTTCACAAGGAATTCATGCCTCTATCCCAGGCCAAGATCGGAATTTTAACCCATGCGTTCCATTACGGGACCGGTTGCTTCGAGGGCATCCGCGCCAATTGGAACGAAAAGCAACAGAAGTTCTGTATCTTCCGGCTGAAAGAGCACTACCTTCGTTTACATAATAGCTGCCGCATCCTCAAGATTGTCCCGCCGTACCCCGTTGATGTCATGTGTCAGCTAACCGAGGAAGTAGTACAGAGAAGTGGCTACCGGGAGAATTTATATATACGGCCGGTAGCGTATAAGAGTTCGGAGGTCATCGGGGTTCGCCTTCACAACCTGGAAGATGACTTTTTCATCATAGCCACCCCTCTCCCTCCCTACCTCGCTGGCAGCAGCGTGCGCTGTGGCACCTCATCGTGGGTTCGCGTCGATGACAGAATGATCCCTGCCAGGGGTAAGATCTGCGGCATTTACGTTAATAGCGCTCTGGCCAAGACCGAAGCATATGAAAATGGTTACGATGAAGCTATTTTACTAACCCAAGATGGACATGTCGCTGAGGGCAGTGGAGAAAATGTCTTCCTGGTCAAGGGCAATCTCCTGGTCACGCCGCCGCCCTCAGATAACATTCTCGAGGGCATCACCCGTCAGACAGTGATGCAGGTAGCTCAAGAGGAAATGGGCATAAACACCACGGAAAGACATATCGACCGTAGCGAGCTTTACCTCGCAGACGAATGTTTCTTCACTGGAACCGCAGCCAATATCGCCCCCATCGCTGAGATCGACCATCGTACTATCGGCACGGGGGGGGTAGGACACATAACCTCCAGGCTATGTGACTTGCTGAAGGATGTCATGCTGGGGGAAAATCCCAAATATACTGAGTGGTATACTCTCATCACTCCCGGGCCAGCCGAGAGCTAGGCTACAATCCTTCTACTCACCTGCTGCCGAGGCCATCTCCATCATTTTGAGCAAGTACAGGATATGGCAACTTTTCTCCAGGACGGCGGTATAATAATAAGCCTCCTCTAGCAATTGCCCTGTGGCAAAGCTACCATGGCCCCTAACCAAAACCACCCTGTGCTGCTTCAATGCCTCAGTTATCTCTTCGACAAGGCTACCCGCCTCTACCGTTGTTAGATTATTCCCCAATATGGGAACCTTTCCCAGGGCCTTTTTCCCCTCCATGTCCCGAGGGGTGACTTCCTCCATGGTAAGAGATAGTGTCACAGCATATAAAGGGTGCGCATGCACTATGGCCAGCGCTGGTGTTCTTTTATAGACATAGCGATGAACCTCGAGTTCCGTAGAGGCCAGCGGAGTAAATCTATCGTTCTTGCCTATCCCGGTCTCCACCAGGTCCGCCACCCCGATAGCTCCCAGCATGCTCCCCCGATGAGTGATAACCATCCGCTCCCCCAGCTTAACACTGAGGTTGCCACTAAAGCAGGAAACGAGCCCCTTAGCAGCGAGTGCCTGCCCTATCGCTTGAAACTGGGGTAGCATAGTTATTTCCTAACACCTACCTGCGGCAGCCAGTTTGCCTGCGGGCTATTTGCCCGTCTGCCCGGCGTTTACTTTTTTCGTCAGCCGGGATTTAATCCTGGCAGCCTTATTTTTGTGGATAACTCCCCGCTTCACCGCCCGGTCCACACTGCTGACAGCCAATACTGTTGCCCGTTGCAATTCCTCTTCGCCTGAGCCAATGAGCTTCTCCACTCGGGTTACACGAGTTTTCATCCGGCTTCTTATAGAGCGGTTCTGTAACCTGGCCCTCTCTCCAACTCGTGCCGCCTTCACCACTGATTTACTACTGGACAATTATTTCCTCCTTATCACATGTATTACATCCCACAGCGAATCCACCCTGGCTATCACCCTGCTCAGCTGATCAGAGCTTCCCACCTCCAGAGTAAAATGCAGAGTAGTCATCCCGTCACCTGTGTGTGCTGTCCCTGATTCACTCACATTCACTTCTTCGGCGGCTATAATAGCACTAATATCCCGCAACAGGCCAACCCTGTCCCAGGCATCCACCTGAATGGTCACGGGGTAAACCTGGTCCACCTTCCCCCAGGTCACCTCGACCAGGCGCTCCCGCTCCACCTCGTTAACTATATTAACACAGTCCTTGCGATGTACAGTAACCCCTCTTCCCTGGGTAATATAGCCGATAATCTCATCCCCGGGTAAGGGGTGGCAACAGTCAGCCAGGTGAGTAAGCAGGTCCCCTGTACCCAGCACCTTAACGCTGGAAGGGGTAACTCGTCGCGAGGGCACGCTGATATGCGCCACCTCGGGAATCTCTGGGCCTGCGCTCAACTTAGCAGCAACCTGGGAGGGGCTGATGTTTCCCGACCCAATGGCGGCGAAGAACTCATCGCTGCTGCGATAGTGAAACAAGCGCGTGACCTGCTCTCCGGTGGGCAAAGCGAGATTGAGACGCTTGAGCTCCTTGCTTAAATTCTCCCTGCCTGTCTCGATATTCTGGCTGCGCTCCTGTTTCTTGAACCACTGGCGAATCCTGCCTCTCGCACTGGTTGTCCGGACATAGCCCAGTTCAGGATTTAGCCAGTCCAGGCTGGGCCCCTTATCCGCTTTGGCCGCCAGAATCCCCACCACGTCTCCATTGTTGAGAGCATAGTTCAAGGGCACAAGCCTTCCATTTACCTTGGAGCCAATACAACGATAGCCAAGCTCCGTGTGGATGCGAAAGGCAAAGTCCAGAGGAGTTGCTCCCCGGGGCAAACTCTTGATGTCTCCCTGTGGAGTATAAACAAATACCTGGTTGGCCAGAATATCAGCTTTCACTGATTCCATGAACTCCTTACCCTCCATCTCTCGCCACTCCTGTATCTGGTGCAGCCAGGGAAAATCGGCCCCCGGCTGCGCCTTCTCTCCCTCCTTATAGCGCCAATGGGCAGCCACCCCGTACTTAGCCAGATAGTCCATCTCATGAGTACGAATCTGTATTTCCAGAGGGGTGACACCAGCAAACATCACCGTGGTGTGTAGCGCCCTATATCCATTATCCTTGGGATTAGCAATATAATCATCAAACTCCTCAGGTATGGGGCGCCATGTGTTATGAATCACCCCCAGCGCCTTATAGCAATCGGGGACAGTATCGACCAAGACACGCAGGGCAAACAAGTCATGGATGTCACTGAAGTTCCTGCCGGCATCAGAATATTTATGAATCTTCTGATAAATGCTATAGATATGCTTGGGGCGACCGAAAACTTCAGCCGCGAGATCAGCCTTAGCCGTCTCCGCGCCGACCATACGGACCGCCTGGCCAATAAACTTCTCGCGCTGATCTCTCTCTCCCTCCAACAAGCGTGAAATTTGCCGGTACCAGCGCGGCTGTAAGTGTCTCAGGGACAAGTCCTCCAACTGCCACTTGACCCTCCACATTCCCAGACGATGCGCCAGTGGAGCATACACGCTCAATGTCTCATCAGCCAGAGCATGGCGACGGTGTGCCGGCAAGGCTTCCAGTGTTCGCATATTATGTAATCTATCCGCGATCTTGATGAACACCACTCGAATATCCTCAGCTACAGCGACAAGCATTTTGCGCAGATTCTCCGCCTCCAGTGACGACCTGGGCAGCTTCTTCCCCTCCCCCCCCGTTATCCGGCCAACCTTGGTAACACCAGCAACCAGCCGGGCCACCACCGGGCCAAATTTAGCCTCAATATCCTCCGGCGATACGTCACAATCTTCAGGGACATCATGCAGCAGGGCAGCAACCAGGGTATCTCCATCAAGCTGAAGATCAGCCAATATACAGGCAACCTGCAAAGGATGCTCGATAAACGGCTCACCAGACATGCGCGTTTGCCCCTGATGAGCCTCGGCCGCGAAGTCATAGGCCCGTTCCAGCACCGCAACTTCCCCTGCTGGCAGGTATTCCCTCGCCTTGGCGAACAATAAACTGGCGTCCATTGGCTAGCATCATAATATAGCACGATGCCAATTCGCACAAATCTTTACACGCACAAATTTCTTCTGTATCCTACTGCGAGGAGAGTTATATATGTATCAAGCACCACGAGGCACCACGGATATCCTGCCATCAGAGCAGAGATACTGGAATTACATCAGGGAAAAATCCGCTGCGCTGTGCCATCTGTACGGCTATCAGCGCATCGACACCCCCGTCTTCGAGGACATGCATCTGTTCACTCGTACCAATGCCTCCGGGACAGACATCGTGGATAAGGAGATGTATGTCTTCACCGACATGGGGGGGCAGCAACTGGCCCTGAAGGCCGAGGGCACTGCGCCGATATGCCGCGCTTATCTGGAACACGGCTTCGCCAACTCCCCCCAGCCCGTAAGGCTATATTACCTGGGCCCCACCTTCAGGTACGAACGTCCTCAGGCAGGTCGTTCCCGCCAGCATCACCAGTTCGGGTGCGAGGCATTGGGCGATGCCGCCCCCCTCCTGGATGCCGAGATCATCGAGATGGCCTGGCAATTTCTCCTTTCTCTGGGCCTATCCGACCTCTCCCTCCAGCTGAACAGTATCGGCTGTAAATCGTGCCGACCCAATTACATAGCCGCTCTGAAGCTCTATTACTCGGACCATGCCTCTCACCTCTGTCCCGACTGCCAGGTCAGGATGGTGAAAAACCCCCTGCGGCTGCTTGACTGTAAGCGCCCCGCCTGCCAGAAGATTGCCGAGGGAGCACCAAAGAGTACAGATTATCTCTGTGCTGATTGCGGGGCACATTTCCGCAGCGTGCAGCAATACCTGGAACATCTGGACATCCCCTTCAGGGTGAACCACCATCTGGTGCGCGGCCTGGACTACTATACCAGAACCGTCTTCGAGATCCAGCCCACGGAAGAAGGAGGCCAGAGCACCATCGGTGCCGGCGGCCGCTACGACGACCTCATATCCCAGCTTGGGGGGCAACCATCCCCAGGAGTGGGGTTCGCTTTCGGGATAGAAAGAATTATCCTCAATCTCCAGAGACAGGGAGTGGATATCCCTCACACGCCCCCTCCCCAGGTGATGATCGCTCACCTCGGACAGCAAGGCAAGCTGGCAGCGATAACCCTGGCTTCCCGGCTGCGTCGCACAGGAATTTCCGTGGTCACAGCCACAGGCAGTAAAAGCTTAAAATCCCAGCTCCGGCACGCCAACACCCTGATGGTAGGCCTCGTCATCATCATCGGCACACAGGAAATAAAGGACGAGAGCATTATTTTACGGGACATGCGGAGCGGAGAGCAAGAACGCCTACCCCTGGAGGGGATAGACTCAGCGCTTCGCGCCAGGCTGCAGAGCAGCAAGCTTTATTAACTCTCTACCTCACGTTTTTTGTTATAATATAGCTATGGTGAAAAAAGACAACCTGTACCAGAAAATACTGATCCCCCTCGATGGCTCGGAGTTATCCGAAGAGGCTCTGCTCTACGGAGAAAGCCTGGCCCAGAGCTTGGGCTCCGACCTCATATTGCTCCATTCCTGTGAGATTCCTAGCGATGCCCATCACCATATGGAGCAGTTCTACTTAGAAGGAATGTCCCGGATTAGCCGAGAGCGCATGGACCAAAAAGTCAAGGTAGAGCCAGTAATCCTGCAAGGATATCCTCCCGAGGACATCATCGACTACGCCAGTAAAAACAATATCAGCCTGATCATCATGGTCACCCATAGCAACAGAGGGATAAAGCGCTGGGTTCTGGGCAGCACAACAAGCCGGGTAGTGAGAAAAACAGGCACTCCCGTGTTGCTCATCAACCCACTCTCTCCGGCAACCGCGTTCGCAAAGAGGAGGCCCTGCCGAATAATCGTCGCTCTGGATGGATCTTCCACCAGTGAGTTTATCCTGCCCTACGCCGAGAAATTGGCCATGGCATCAAGGCGAGGATCCGAAGTCACCCTGTTTCACGTGATCTCTCCTCCCAATCTCGACAATAAATACATACTCTCAGGCGTCACGGACTTTGGGATATATGGCAAGGAAGAAGCCATAGGCGATGGCAAGGTCACTTCTCCTTTATCCAGCAGCCGCACCAGCCAATCGCCCCCAGAGCTGACAATCGAGGATAAATCACGGCTAAAGGCGCTGGAAACTAGAGCATACCATTACCTAAAACAGGCGAGCAGCAAGATAACAGGACAGGGGATCACTGTAAACAGCCAGGTAGCCACAGGCAATGCCGCGGAGGAAATCATCAAGGAGGAAAACGCTATCAATGCTGACCTGATTGCCATGACCACGCGAGGTTTGTCCAACTCGGGGAGGCTGTTTCTCGGCAGCGTTGCTGATCGCGTGCTACATACAGCCAGCGTTCCTCTATTACTGGTGACGCCACCCCACACCAAATAACCTCGGCTTCCTCCCCAGTCCCAATATGATATAATAGCAGGCGATGCTCTCACTGTTTGCCACGCTTCCGGGATTCACCCTCCCATGCATTACATAAAGCTAAATAGAAGAATTGTATGAGGATGAACTAAATATGCCATCAGGGGAACACGACCAGGAATATAGTGCCAAGGACATCCAGGTCCTGGATGAAATCGAGGCGGTACGCCTGAGACCAGGGATGTACATCGGCGGCACAGATAAGCAGGGATTACACCAATTGCTGTACGAGATTGTCTACAACAGCATCGATGAGGCTATGGCAGGTTTCTGCAACCAGGTCGAAATAACGATGCACCCGGACGGCAGCGTCACCGTGACCGACAATGGGCGTGGCATACCAACAGATACCCTTCCTGGGCAGGACCTCTCTGCGCTGGAAGCCGTTATGACCCGCCTGCATGCAGGTGCCAAGTTTTCAGGCTCCATATATAAAATCTCCAGCGGGTTGCATGGTGTGGGGGCCTCAGTGGTCAACGCCCTCTCTTCCCGGCTCACAGTGGATGTCAGTCGCCAGGGAAAAATCTATCACCAGGAATATCACCGCGGCGTTCCCTGCGGGGACATGACCGCCACTGGTGAGTCAGAGAAAACCGGGACGTCCGTTACCTTCCTTGCTGACGAGGAACTCTTTGGAGAGCCCCTCTACGATTTCTCTATGGTCTGCCAGCGCATGCGGGAATTGGCTTATCTCAATCAAGGGGTGGAAATCTCTATCGATGATGCCCGCGCCAGGCAGAAGGCAATCTTTTACTTCGAAGGAGGAGCAGCTACCTTCGTCCATCGTCTAAACAGGAACAAGGCCGTAATTCACCCTTATCCCATCCACCTGGCAGCTACGGTTGACAGCACCTCAATCGAGATCGCCATGCAATACAACAGGGGCTTCAATGAGTCCACTTTCTCCTTCGCCAACTGTGTAAATACCAGGGATGGGGGAAACCATGTTACTGGGTTCCGCTCAGCGCTAACCCGGGTGTTAAATGACTACGCCAGAAAAAATAAACTGATCAAGGATAGCGACCCTAATATGACAGGAGATGACTCCCGTGAAGGCCTGGTTAGCGTCATTAATGTCAAGCTGCCCGATCCTCAGTTTGAGGGTCAGACCAAAACCAAGCTCAACAATCCCGAAGTAAAAACCCACGTGGACTCAATGGTCAACGATGGCTTATCGCTATATTTGGAGCAACATCCCGAGGACGCCCGGGCAATCATAGGAAAATGCCTGACCACAGCTAAGGCCAGGGAAGCAGCACGCAGGGCTCGTGATCTCATCTTCAAGAAAAACAGCCTGGAAATGGCTACCCTGCCCGGCAAGCTGGCCAACTGCTCAGAGAGAAACCCTGAGTTATGCGAACTGTACCTCGTCGAGGGAGATTCTGCCGGCGGCTCAGCCAAGCAGGGAAGAGACCGCCGCTTCCAGGCAATACTCCCCCTGAAAGGCAAGATCCTCAATGTCGAGAAGGCATCCCAGGACAAGATTATACAGCACGATGAGATACGGGCCCTCGTGACCGCTCTCAGGACAAACACTGACTCCCAGTTCGATATCTCCAAGCTGCGGTATCACCAGATTATCATCATGACCGATGCTGATGTTGATGGCTCACACATACGCACATTGCTCCTCACCTTTTTCTACCGTCATTTAGCAGAGATTATCACCGCGGATCACCTGTTTATCGCTCAGCCTCCTTTATATCGCATTCGCTCAGGAAAACAACAATTCTGGATTTACTCCGACCAGGAGAGGGAGAACAAGGTCAGGGAATTACAGGGCAGCAAGTTCGAGGTGCAACGCTACAAAGGGCTGGGAGAGATGACCCCAGATCAGCTATGGGAAACCACCATGAACCCGGCTACCAGAACTTTGCTTAAAGTGCAGGTAGAAGATGCCATTGCCGCAGATGAGGCATTTCATATACTGATGGGACCTGAAGTTCTGCCCCGCAAGAACTTTATCCAAACCCACGCCCTGAATGTAAAGAACCTGGACATCTAACTCACGAGGAGCGCCGCGTCAATTCTCGGCGCTACCCAACATTATAAATATAGCTGATGCTCTTTGATATAACTATCAACGGCATCCGGCACCTGATATCGAACGGATACTCCTCGGGAGACTTTATGGCGAATCTGCGAGGAACTAATGTCAATGACAGGAAGATCAAGTGCTAACACCTTACCCTTCACCCCCGCCACTTTGGCCTCCATAGACTCGAGAGAGGGAAAGCTTGTCCCCTGCCGGGGTATGGCAACCAGGTGACACAATTGCACCAACTTCTCCGGTTGATGCCATAGAAACATCTCCGCCAGTGAATCATAGCCTAGGATAAAGAAAATTGGGTTCTGAACCCCCAGTTCCTTCCGGAGTTCTCCTATAGTGTCCACAGAATAAGAAGGGCCGGGGGTTTCACCCTCAATGGTACATATCTCAAAGGATGGATTGCCTTTAATTGCTCTCCTCACCATATCTGCCCGGTATTTAAATGGGGTAATGTCCTGTTCCTTTTTGAGCCATGGCTGGCCCGCGGGGATAAATATAATTTTCCCGAGATGCAAGATCTCCCGAGCCTGCTCGGCAATAATCAAGTGCCCTGTATGAATGGGGTCAAAGGTCCCTCCCAAAACACCAATATTCATCCACCTTTTCTCCTTATAGGTCGGGGATGGAAGATAGCCACAGGAGACGGAGGGCCCTCTTTTACATCATCCCGACTAATCATTTCCTTCACCCGTCGCATAAACTCGGGTATCCCCTGCCCTCCAAGCGCAGAGATAAACATAACGGGAACACCGGGGGCACCAAGAGTCTCATTTAACCAGGACAACCTGTGCTGTACCTGTGGTAAGTCTATTTTATTTACCACAATTATACTTGGTTTAATCATTAATTTTTCTCGACATAATGACACTTCTTCTATTAGCATGGCCTTATCCTCAACAGGAGAGGCAGAACTGCCATCCAGCAGGTAGATAATCAATTTAGCTCTCTCCGCATGTCGCAGGAAGCCACAACCCAACCCCTTACCATTATGGGAACCCGAAATAAGTGCCGGTAGCTCTGCCACAAATATCTCATCCCGATCACTGGCGATGGTGCCTAAAACGGGTTTCTGTGTGGTAAAAGGGTAATCACCAATCTCCGGCTCCGCTCCTGTTATTACTGATAACAGGACAGACTTCCCGCTATTAGGAGGACCAATAATGCATATATCGGTCAATAATTTAAACTCCAGCACAATATGACATTCCTCCCCCTTTTCACCGGAACTAGCTACCAAGGGAGCCTGGTGAGCCGCCGTGGCGTAATGAATATTACCCAACCCCCCTCTACCCCCCATAGCTACCAGAACCTTCTGTCCATCGACAGTCAGGTCTGCTACGAGCCTCTTTTCGTCTGAGTTGCCCAGCACAAATACCGAGGTCCCCAACGGCACCATAACGACAGTGTTCTCGCCATCCCTGCCATGTTTTTTATCTTTGGAGCCAGGCTCTCCTTTTCCTCCTGTGAATCTGCGCCGCTGATACACTCTTGCCAAACCATCAACTTCAGAAGACGCCATAATAAAGACATCCCCTCCTTTTCCCCCATCACCTCCATCAGGCCCTCCCCGAGGAATATACCTCTCGTGGTGCAGGCTTATACTCCCATCTCCTCCTGCTCCTCCAGTAACTAACACCTCCACTCCGTCAATTATCATATCTAATCTCTTTAATTCTAATTAACATATTATAGTTTAATAGTGGTAACGATAATAATAAGAGAGGTTAAGATAAAGAATGATAGGCCTTCCCTGTGTTAATTAAATTCAAATACATCAAAAAGAAGGGGTAAGATATTAACATACTGGTAACAAAATAAGGGAACTTATCCACGTGACGAGTCTAGTTGTCGCTTAATATCCAGCAGCTTATATTGTAGAGCAGGGCTGGTGTGTAGACTGTAAACCACTCGGTTATAGTGATGCATTATAGTGGCATGATTTCTGTTTCCCAGAATTCTACCAATCTCAGCGAAAGAAAGATCTTCTTCCTGACGCATAACGTATGATGTGACTTGCCGAGCCAGTACGGTAGTTTTATTTCTGCTCTTCCCGGTAATATCCTCGGGGCGGAGTTGAAAATACCCAGCTACGATTTGTAATACTGATTTCTTATTTCCTTTCCCCTCTCGGGATATTAACAGGTTGTTAACCATTTCAGTAGTAATACCCCTTCCGGTCAGATTGGCCTGAGCGGCCAGGTAAATAATAGCGCCTTCAAGCTGGCGGATATTTCCATATGTTTGGTTAGCCAGTAACTGTAATTCTTGATCCTTGACAGAAATAGACATCTCTCTAGCCTTGATTTGCAGGATTGTCAGGCGCGTGGAGAAATCGGGGGCTTCAATGGGAACGGCAAGTCCCCATTCAAGGCGAGACTTTAAATTATTACTTACATCTATGTTGCGAGGGGCACAGTTGGCAGTGATAACTATTTGACCGTTATTATCATACAACTCATTAAATATGTGGAACAAATGTTGCTGAGTTTGTTTCTTGCTCGCGAAGAATTGTATATCGTCCAGCAGTAGCAGTTTAAGGTCTCTGAACTTGGAGCGGAAATTCTCAACCTGATTTTGTTTGATGGCCAGCACAAATTCGCTGGTGAATTGCTCTGCCGTGATGTAACCTACAATCCACCCGTTATCCATGGCCAGACGCTTAATGGCGTGTAACAGGTGTGTCTTTCCCTGCCCGGGCTCGCCGTAGATGAAGAGGGGGTTGTAGCGGTGCCCGGGGTTTTCTGCTACTTCCATAGCGGCAGCATAGGCCAGGCGATTACAATCGCCCGGGACGAAGTTATTGAAGCTATATTTGGGATTGCCCTTATGGAGCCTGGCCTTGGTGCTGGTTCCCCCATCGGCAGGGTTACCTGCGGGTAACCTGACATCCCTTTGGCCGGGATCATATACCAGAAACTGCACGCTGATGTCCTGGCCAATAATAGCAACCAATGTCTTTTTTATTAGGGAGTACATGCGTTTGGTCAGCCACTCCGCCACGAAGGTATTTCGTACTCCAATAGTGAAATTGTTGTCACGATAGGTTAATCCCCGACTATCCCTTAGCCAAGTATCGTAGTTTGACTTATTAACCTGAAGTTGAAGTTCCCCGAGGGCTTTATCCCAGATATTCTCTACTGACTCCAATTACACCTCAAACAAAAAATACTTCTCTGAAACAACCCGTGTCATGGTTAAACTAGCTGTGGAGGAAATGATACCAATAAACAGGGTATCAGGGAATTCGGGGTTTTTCTAGGAATATTTTGACATAATAGGGAAAATCACTGACAATATCTCTGTCGTGAAAAGACGCATTCTCTTCATGGGCACGCCCCAATTTGCCGTGCCTGTGTTACAGCATCTGCTCGATGCTGGTTACAGTGTCATTGCCGTGTGTACCCGACCAGACAAGCCTGCGGGCAGAAACAAGCATATCCAGTGGAGCCCAGTTAAACGCCTGGCTGTTGAGCAGGGCCTTCCCCTAATTCAGCTTGGAGATCTTAAGGCCCCCCAGACACACAGAGAGATCGGCGACTTTAATCCTGAAATTATTATCACTGCAGCCTTCGGCCGTATCCTGCCTCCCGAGATACTAAAGTTGCCGGTATTGGGCTGTCTCAATGTGCATCCTTCATTACTGCCCCGGCATCGCGGCCCCTCTCCTGTGGCCAGTGCCATATTGCAGGGGGATACGCTTACCGGCGTCACCATTATGCTTGTGGACCAGGGGATGGACAGTGGCCCGATTCTGGCCCGCAGGGAAAAGAACATCTCCCGGGAAGATACTACGGGGTCTCTGACATTCGAGCTGGCCGAGCTTGGAGCTGCTCTGCTGGTGGAGACCTTGCCCGCCTGGCTTCATGGGAAGATACAGCCGACGTTGCAAGAGGAAAACCAGGCCACCTATAGCCAGATGGTGACCAAGAAGGACGGCCTCCTTGATTTTAGGCTCCCTGCCGAGGAACTCTGGCGGCAGGTGAAGGCATACCATCCCTGGCCGGGGGCCTACACGTGGTGGCGAGGCAAACGATTGATTGTTCACCGATCTCTTCCTCTCAATGAAGAGACCAGGGGGGCCACAGGCGAGGTGATAGCAACGCCGGGACCCTGCACTGCTGGCGTTATTACCCGGAGCGGCATCTTAACTCTCTGCCAAGTTCAACTGGAGGGCAAACGGCTGATATCGGCAGTGGATTTTCTCCGAGGGCAGAAGGCATTCATTGGCTCTCAACTTGGTTAAATTTCGTGTTCTGTTAATCGCGTGAAGTTTGATTACCGATATGTTGACAAACACTCAACAGGTGCTAACATTTGTCGCTTGCGATTAGAGTAGTAAACAGGTAAATTTCTCCAGATAGAAGAGATAAGAAAGTGTCACAGGGAAATATTGGAGTCGTACTGCCGGACTATCAGCTAGCCACGGAAAGGGTGGCCGATGAAGGGAAGGTTTATGAGCTAATCATTATTGGAGGAGGCCCTGCGGGCCTGACCGCTGGGGTATATGCCGCGAGGAAGAGAATGGACGTGTTGCTGTTAACCCAGGATATTGGCGGGCAGGTTATGCTCACTGGTGAAATAGAAAACTATATGGGCTATGAACGTATTACGGGGGAGGAGCTTATAGCCAGATTTAAGGAGCAGCTATCACACCAGGAGATTACCGTGCAGGAAGAGTCCAGGGTAGCCAGCATAACTCGGGGGGGCAAAGTGTTTATTGCTTATACCGATGAAGGATATAGTTATCGGGCCAGGACGGTTATCATTGCCTCAGGCAAGCGCTCGCGGCCACTTGATGTTCCGGGAGAGGAGCGGCTTGTAGGGCGGGGAGTCTCCTATTGTGCTGTCTGTGATGCCCCGTTATTTGCTGGCCGTGATGTTGCTGTAGTAGGGGGGGGGAACTCGGGATTAACCGCTGCAATAGACCTGATAAAGATAGCTAATAAGGTCTATGTGGTGTCGGCTCATTCCTCGTTGCCGGGAGACCCTGTGCTGGTGGAGCAGGTGGAGCAGACGCCGCAGGTTGATATCTTCGTATTCTGCGATGTGCAGGAGGTTCTGGGAAGGGAACGGGTAACAGGCATTAGAATAAGATCGCGGCAGGAGGAAGAAGAGAGGACTCTTCCGGTTCAGGGAGTATTTGTTGAGAAAGGATTCCTGCCCAATTCCGAGCTGGCTCAGGATATAGTTAAGCTTAGCGAGGATCATGAGATCATCATTGATCTTGGATGTCGCACGAGCGTACCGGGAATCTTCGCTGCCGGGGATGTGACCACCGTGCCTGAGAAGCAGATCATTATTTCGGCGGGTGAAGGGGCTAAGGCGGCATTGAGTGCCTATAATTATCTCATTACCACCAGCTAGCCGTTTAATAAAGTAGAAGGGGAAATGTATGGCGTTTTTAAAAGGGGATACAAAGGGGCAGGTGCAGAAGGAACTGGAAGGCTTATCAGGGAAGGTTAAACTTGTCTTGTTCACCCAGAAGCAAGATTGCCAGTATTGCCGTGAAAGCCGCATGTTGCTGGAAGGGGTGGCTTCCCTCAGCGATAAGATTACCCTGGAGGGCCACGATTTTAAAGGTGAAGCGAACGTTGTGCAGGAGTATAAGGTTGATAGGGCTCCTGCCATCGCCGTGGTGGGGACAAAGGATACCGGCATCAGGTTTTATGGAGTGCCAGCAGGACATGAGTTCGTCTCTTTGCTCGATGCCATCAGGATGACATCAGTGGGGGACTCCGGCCTGAGCCAGCAGAGCCGGGAGCTGGTGAAGCAGCTAACTGTTCCGGTCCACATCCAGGTATTCATTACGCTGGGCTGTCCCTATTGCCCCAAGGCGGTGACCATGGGCCACAAACTGGCTCTGGAGTCCGATGGCATCGTATCTGATATGGTTGAGGCATCGGAGTTCCCTCAATTGGCCAGCAAGTATAATGTCTTTGCTGTGCCCAAGGTGGTTATCAACGAGAAAATTCAGTTTGAGGGGGCACTACCAGAACCAAACTTTGTGCAACATGTGATGAAGGCCAAGTAAGAGATAGTTCCCCATGTATTCTGACCAGGCTGTGCGACTGATGGTTGATTCCACTGCCATTTGCTATTGTGGTGATATGATACCCAGAGATGTCTTTTTTAGCTGCTTTGTCCGCAGGAGGGCAAGGAAATTGGTCGGGGCGAGAGGATTTGAACCTCCGACTTCAGCGTCCCGAACGCTGCGCGCTACCAGACTGCGCTACGCCCCGTTTGCTTCCCTCATTATAAAGTGATTTAATCGCTGAGACAACAATGAAGTATTGTGTTGTGATAATTGATGGTGCTGCAGGATGGCCCTTGCCGGAGTACGGGGGGAAGACCTGCCTGGAACTGGCCTGTACTCCCAACATGGATGCTATGGCTAAAGGAGGCAGGCTGGGGCTGGTGCGCACGGTCCCATCAGGTATGGAGCCCAGCAGTGCCTGTGCCTGCATGTCCATTCTGGGGTATGACCCCGTGGTTTATTATCGGGGACGGAGTGCCATAGAGGCTCTGAGCATGGGAAATCCTGTTACCGAGGGAGAAACTGCTTTTCGTTGCAACTTGGTCACTGTGGTGGAGGGGAAAATGCGGAGCCATAGCGCTGGACACATCAGTAGTGAGGAGGCCCGCCGCCTGGTGGCAGCCTTAAACGATAGTGTAGGGACAGAGCAGGTACATTTCTATCCTGGTGTTAGCTATAGACACCTGTGCAAGATTGTGGGGAGGGAGGACACACTGCTGGCCGAATGTACGCCCCCACATAATATCCCCGATAAGGATATCCGCGAGTACTTGCCTCGAGGACAGGGAAGTGATATCTTGCGGGACTTGATGGTGCGCTCGGAGCCGGTGCTGGAGCGGCATCCGGTAAATGTGGTGCGTGTGTCTCGAGGAGACCTGCCAGCCACCATGATATGGCTTTTCTGGGGGAGTGGGGCATTGCCTGAGGTGCCTTTCTTTAGGGAAAGGTATGGTGTTTCTGCAGCCCTGACTTCCGGAGTTGATTTGCTCCGAGGCTTGGCTCGCATGGCAAAGATGTCTGTACTTGATATTCCCGGCGTTACAGATGATGCCGGCAATGATTATGCCGCCCAGGCCAGAGGAGCATTGACGGCACTGGAGCAATATGATCTGGTCGTCATTCATATCGAAGCGCCTGATGAGGCGGGGCATGCGGGCTCTGTTGAGGAAAAGGTTGATGCTATCCAGAGAACAGATGATGAGGTGGTCGGCCCCCTGCTACGTGGGGCGCAAGGAGCACTGAGAGCGCTGGTCATGCCGGATCATGCCACGCCCATAGAGAAACGCACCCATTCTAGGGAGCCAATTCCGTTTATGCTGTGGGGGGCAGGAATTGCACCTAATGGGGCGCAGCGATTTACTGAGGTTGAGGCTAAGAGCACTCAGCTGTTTATAGAGCAGGGGCATACCCTGATGGGCAGGCTACTGAGGTAAGAATGGCCCTGATAGTGCAGAAGTATGGAGGCAGTTCTCTGGCCGATGGAGAGAAGCTTAATAGCGTAGCCCGCCGGGTAGCTCGGGCCAGGGCGGACGGGTATCAGGTCGTCGTTGTGGTTTCTGCTATGGGCAATACTACAGATGATCTCATCAAGCTGGCCTATCAGGTCAACGACCATCCCAGTGATAGGGAACTGGACGTGTTGCTCTCCACTGGCGAGATGGTTTCCAGCACCTTGCTGGCTATGGCTCTGGGGAACCTGGGGTGCCAAGCAGTCAGCCTGAGTGGGGCTCAGGCTGGCATACGAACCGATGCCGGCTATCGGCGTGCTCGCATCCTTAGCGTGGATCCCAGGCGCGTGCTGGCTGAACTGGATAAAGGCAAAATCGTTATCGTGGCGGGGTTCCAGGGGATTGCCACGGATAAGGACATTACTACTCTGGGACGTGGAGGGTCTGATACCACGGCAGTGGCTCTGGCTGCCAGCTTACAGGCGGAGAATTGCCAGATTTACACTGATGTTGCCGGCGTTTATACCGCTGATCCTCGGGTTGTGCCCGAAGCTCTTCAGTTGAAGAGGATTGGCTATGAGGAAATGCAGGAGTTGTCCAGCCAGGGAGCCAAGGTGATACATTCCCGGGCGGTGGAGCTGGCGGAATTGTATAATATGCCTGTTATAGTGGCTTCAAGCGACGGAGATAGCCCGGGGACATTGATTAGCAAGGAGGAGGCCGTGATGGAAGTGACAAATAGAGTCAGGGGCATTGCCCGGGAGGCCAAGGTGGTAAAAATTACCGCGGTTGGGGTGCCTGATCAGCCTGGTATTGCTGCTACTATCTTTGAACCTCTGGTTAAGGCTAATATCAGCGTGGATACCATAGTACAGAATACCAGCATTGAGGGCGTTACTGACCTCTCCTTTACTGTGGAACAAGAAGATGAGGCCCAGGCGATATCTATTGTCGAACCGGTGGCTATGGGGATTGGCGCCAAGAGATGTATCAGCGAGGCACACTTGGCCAAGATTAGTATTGTTGGTACGGGGATGCAGAACACTCCGGGATTTGCTGCCAAGATGTTCCGTACACTATCTGAACAGGGTATTAATATCCGGATGATCACAACCTCGGAAATCAGGATAACCTGTATTGTTTCCGAGAACAGGGTGGATGATGCTACGCGGGCATTGCATAAGGCCTTTGCCCTGGACAGGGGAGAGCCGTAACAAGTCGACTTGACATACTCGGGGGGCCTTGACACTATAGGGGGTTGGAGGTTTAACGGAGGTTCGCCACGTGCTACCGTTTCAGCAGGAAGAGGAAAAATCTAGGGTGGGGCAGCATCTCAGCAAGCAAGCTATATCTCTGGCCCTTCAGGGGCACTGGGAGATGGCGGTGGAGGTTAACAGGGGGATCATTGATAAATTTCCCTCCAGCGTGGATGCTTATAATCGCTTGGGGCGCGCCTTAATGGAACTGGGAGAGTTCGTTCAGGCCGAGGAAGCCTATACTCAGGCATTGCGATTGGAGCCCGGCAATGTTATCGCGCGGAAGAATCTGGGTCGCCTGATTGATCTCTCTCGGAGAGGGGGCTCGAGTGCTGGTTATCATAAGGTTATCCCGGAGATGTTTATCACCGAGAAGGGGAAGGTAGGGATAGCTTCTCTGGGACATGTAGCTCCTCGGGAGGTATTGGCCAGGATAGGGCCTGGTGAAGAGCTACAATTGAGCGCCGTGGTTCCTCGTGTTATCGTGCGCAATCAGGCAGGCGAATATCTGGGAGAGGTGGAGTCAAGGCATGGATTGCGGTTGGCCAGATTGATGGAGGCGGGGAATAGATATATTGCCGCCATGGTCTCCTGGGAGGAGAGTAAAGTTAAGGTGATTATCCGAGAGGTGTATCAGCATCCCAGCCAGGAAGGGCGTGTTTCATTCCCCGGTGAGGAGGGGGAGCAGATCCGTCCTGATCTCCCTGGTACTTTGATCAGGCGCATGTTTTCTGGAGATGAGATCCGTGATGAAGGAGACGATGAAGGTGAAGAGGAGGAACAAGCCCTGACTGAAGGGTTTTCCGTGCTTGGAGAGAGGGAACAAGAAGGAGAGGAGTAAGCCATGCCACTAACTAGTACAGTCATACCGGTTGATATTGCCGAAGAGATGAGAAGTTCTTATCTGGACTACGCCATGAGCGTTATTGTCTCCCGGGCACTTCCCGATGTCCGCGATGGCCTGAAACCGGCACAGAGACGCATCCTGTATGCCATGGGTGAACTGGGGATGCGCCACAATAGTTCCTACAGGAAGAGCGCCCGCGTTGTCGGTGATGTGCTGGGCAAGTATCATCCTCACGGGGACTCCTCGATCTATGATGCCATGGTGCGTATGGCACAGCCCTTTTCTCTCAGGTATGTTTTTGTGGACGGACAGGGAAATTTTGGCAGCGTTGATGGTGATCCTCCCGCTGCAATGAGGTATACCGAGGTTCGGCTGGCCCGCATTGCTGAGGAGATGCTGGTTGACATAGATGAAAATACCGTTGACTTTACCCCTAATTTTGATGATTCCTTTGAAGAGCCGGTGGTGTTGCCGGCCAAGTTGCCCAATTTGCTGATTAATGGTGCCTCGGGCATTGCTGTTGGCATGGCAACCAACATCCCTCCACACAATTTGACCGAGATATGTGCTGCCACGATATACCTGATTGATCATCCGGAATCTACCTCTGAAGACCTTATGGAGCAGGTTAAGGGACCTGATTTCCCCACTGGTGGCATTATTCTGGGCCGTGAGGGCATCAGGAATGCCTATATTACTGGACATGGAAAGGTTGTGGTACGCGCCAGGATTGACGAGGCGAAGAGCCGGAGAGGAAGGGGGCAGATAGTGATTACCGAGCTTCCCTATCAGGTGAACAAGGCCGTTTTGGTGGAGAGAATAGCCATGTTGGCCAAGGATAGGAAGATTGAAGGCATATCTGAGGTGCGTGATGAGTCTGACAGGGATGGGTTGCGACTGGTGGTGGATTTGAGGAGGGAGACGCAGCCCGAGCGGGTTCTTAACAATCTATACAAATATACTTCAATGCAATCCTCCTTTTTTATCAACATGGTGGCACTGGTTAAAGGACAACCAAAAGTGATTGACCTGAGAGAGGCGCTGAATTGTTATATTGACTTTCGGCGCGATGTTATTATCCGGCGCTCGCAGTTTGAGCTGGATAAAGCTCAGGGCAGGGCTCATATCCTCGAGGGACTCACAGTTGCTCTCGATAACATGGAACGAGTTATCAGGCTTATTCGTGGCTCGGAAACCGTTGAGTCTGCCCGCATTGCCTTGATGGTTGAATTTGGCCTCAGCCAGGTCCAGGTCCAGGCTATTCTTGATATGCCGCTTCGGCGACTGGCGCATCTGGAGAGGGAGAAGGTGGCCAGTGAGTATACTGAGCTCAGGAGGAGGATATCTGAACTGGAAGGCGTTATTGCCAGCCCGGAGAAGGTGCTATCCTTGATCAAGCAGGATCTCGCTGAGCTTCAAACCCAGTATGGGGATAATCGGCACACGCAGATTGTTGATGAAGAGGTGACCGAGTTTCGCCAGGAGGAGCTTGTCCCTCATCAGAAAGTGATAGTGGCGCTCAGCGAGCAGGGGTTTATCAAGCGTATTCCTGCGAAGAACTATAGCTTGCAGCGCCGTGGAGGCAAAGGGGTTATGGGTATGCGGACCCGCGAGGAAGATTCCGTGAGGCATATTCTGGTTGCTGATACTCATGATAGCCTGCTGTTTTTTACCAGGCAGGGCAAGGTTTATTGTCTCAGGTGCTATGATATTCCAGAGCAACTGTCCCGGACAACCAAAGGCGTGTCTCTGGTGAACTTACTGCCTATCGATTTATCAGATGAAATTACGGCACTGCTGGCGGTGACCACCTGGGACAGCGAGAAGTTTTTGT
This sequence comes from Dehalococcoidia bacterium, assembly GCA_030621105.1. GTDB lineage: Bacteria > Chloroflexota > Dehalococcoidia > GIF9 > AB-539-J10 > JAGGVQ01. Next base: position 25,624 of record JAUXIH010000002.1, read on the forward strand.
TGATGGCTACCAGAAATGGCATTGTTAAGAAGACTGCCCTAAATAGATTCGCTGCTATCAGGAGAACAGGGCTCATTGCTATGAGCCTCAGGAATCTGGATGAACTGGTCTCGGTCAAAGTGCTTGCTGACCCGGATGAAGTTATCATGGTTAGCCGGAAAGGGCAAGCGGTCAAGTTTAAAGTAGGGGCCTTGAGAACGGCATCGCGAACTAGCGGCGGCGTGCGCGGTATCCGCCTGGTGGATGATCGTCTGGTGGATATGGGTGTGGCCTCCCCTGATGCTTATCTCCTCACGGTAACGGAAAAAGGCTTTGGCAGGCTAACCCCCATCGCCAATTACCCCTTACACCGGCGGGGGGGCAAGGGGGTTAGGGGGTATAACGTGGGGGAGAAAACTGGCAAGGTGCTGGCAGCCAAGTTTGTGTGCCGGGGCAGAGGATATCTGGTGATGTTATCGGCCAGGGGCAACATGGAGCGTATTCCGATTGAGGGAATCTCGGTGCAGAGAAGAAGTAGCCGTGGGGTTCGCTTAATGAGATTGAGTGGCGGCGATCGCGTGGTCTCGGTAACCACGGATGATATTGACCTGGGGACAGAAGGTGCTGCTGACTGATGGAGTCGCAGGCCGAGGTAGATTGTATCTTTAAGGGAGAGGTTCGGACGGGTATATGCCACCTCTCGTTTGTATCCGGTTAAGGTATTTTTTGTGGCAACTATCATGCCACTGCTGCAATCCGCAAATGTTGCAGGTGCCGAATTTGCAGTCGGGAGTTTCTTCCTCCTGCCACATCCTGTGATATTCTCGCTTCAGGAAGGACGGGGTTATGCCGGTGTCTATATGTGACCAGGGCAGAGGTTCATCCAGGGCTACCTCCCGGTTGGCGTAAAGGGAAGGGGGGAGTCCCGCATGTTCGAAGGCCTCCAGCCACTTGTCATAGTTGAATAGTTCATGCCATGCGTCAAATCTGCATCCTGATTTCCAGGCGTGGTAAATAACCTCACCGATGCGACGATCTCCTCGTGATAGAGCAGCCTCGATTTGACTGACATGAGGGTCAGCCCAGGAGAAGTTGACTCTACGACGATGTAATTCTTTTATCAGTATGCCGTACTTTGAGTGCAGGGTATCAGATGTTTCCTGCGCTACCCACTGGCAGGGCGTGTGTGGCTTGGGTATAAGGATGGAAGCACCGACCTGTAACCTGATCCTGCCGTGCAGACGGCGTATCTTATCTATCAGGTAAACTATGCCGTCGATGTCATCCATGGTCTCACTGGGCAACCCCACCATAAAGTATAACTTTATCTTGGTCCAGCCTTTCTTCAGGACAGCATCGAGAGTTTGTAGTACCTGTTCCTCGGAGATGTTTTTGTAAATGACGCGGCGCAGCCTGTCACTCCCGGCCTCGGGGGCAAAGGTCAAACTTGTTTTGCGTTGAGGTGGTAGTAAATCCAGTAAATGAGCAGCATCGGCATCCAGGCGCAAGCTGGGCAGGGACAGGGATAAATTGTCATTGTGGTAACGGTGTGCCAATGTCGCAATGATCTCTGCAATGTGGGAGTGATCCCCGGAACTGAGGGATAACAGTGACATCTCGCGGTAACCGCAATGTTGTGACAGTTCATCCACCGCAGTTGTGATTTCCTCTGGTGGCCTTTCCCGCACTGGTCGGTAGATGCTTCCTGCTTGGCAGAAACGACATCCCTGAGTGCAACCACGCTGTATCTCTATGACACCGCGGTCATGTATTACATTGATGTAAGGAACGATAGGACTGGTGACAGGTGGCGGGAGTTTGGCCACTATCCTGCGGGTGATCTTTGCCTTGGCCTCGGGTATCAGGGGGGAGAGGGAAGGGGCGGTCCTGCCGGAGCCGTAGTCGACACGATACAGGCTGGGGATGTACACGCCGGGAACCATGGCTGATTGTTGTAGCAACTTTTGCCTTTCATGCTGGTGCTCCCGGGCGATCTCCAGCAGTTCCAGTATTATCTCCTCTCCATCACCTATTACGAACAGGTCAATGAAGTTGGCCATGGGTTCGGGATTGCTGGTACAGCTGCCCCCTGCTATGACCAGGGGATATTTATCTCCTCTCTGGGTGGTGGACACGGGTATCTGCCCCAGGTCCAGGATGTTAAGCACGTTAGTGTAGTTAAGTTCATAGCCCAGAGAGAACCCGATGATATCGAAATCCTTGATGGGATGCTTGGTCTCCAGGCTGAACAGGGGGATGTTGTTTTTTCTCAGGGAAGCCTCCATGTCTATCCAGGGAGCGAACACTCGCTCTGCCAACACGCCAGGCTGGGAATTTATCACTTCGTACAGGATAGACATAGCCAGGTTAGACATGCCCACTTCATAGATGTCGGGATAGCACAGGGCAAAGTGTAGAGGAGTGGAATCCCAGCTCTTGGTGATGGCGTTCCACTCAGCTCCAGTGTAGCGGCCGGGCCGGCTAACCTGCTCCAGAATGCTGTAATTAATTATGGACTCCTGTTATCTGTCTAATGGGATTATAGCGGCTGGCAGAGATCCCTTCAACTGAACTTGGCTATTATAATTGACATCTTCGTTTGTTCATGGTAGATTGGCGGCTGTCTTGTGCCCTGAAGTGGAAGATGGGGCCAGGTGATCCGGCTAGTCGGAACCCGAGCGTGGTGTTGGGGTTGAGGGGATGGCAGCGACTAGGCGGGTTTTGCTTGTTGAGAGTGGAGAGAAATAGTGGCAACGATTAATCAACTTATTCGTAAGTGCAGACACAAGCCTGGCAAGCGAACCAAGGTGCCTGCGCTGCACTATATTCGCAATGCTGCCAAGGGTGAGGTCAAGTGGACAGATGGATCCCCCCAGAAGCGAGGCGTTTGTATTCAAGTCAAAACAGTTACGCCTAAGAAACCTAATTCGGCACTGCGTAAAGTTGCTCGCGTCAGGCTGACCAATGGCCGGGAGGTGTCTGCGTATATACCTGGGGAAGGGCATAATTTGCAGGAGCACTCAGTCGTTTTAATTCAGGGTGGCAGGGTCAAGGACGTCCCCGGCATTCGCTATCATATAATTCGAGGAGTCTTAGATACTGAGGGAGTGGCCAACCGGCGGCAGGGGCGCAGCCGGTATGGAGCCAAGCAGCCTAAGAAATAGTTGAGAGGAAAATAAGATGCCACGAAGAGCCAGCAGGGTGGTAGTCAGGGAGAGACCTCCTGATGCCAGATATAATAGTGTTACGGTTACCAAGTTTATCAATAAAGTTATGTCAAGGGGGCAGAAGGCCACAGCTCAGCGTATTGTGTATGATGCGCTGGAGGCGGCTAATCAGCGACTTGGCAAGGATGACCCTGCCGGGGTTTTGCAACAGGCCATCGCGAATGCTACTCCTCTGGTCATGGTGAAGTCGCGTCGTGTTGGAGGCGCGACCTACCAAGTTCCCACAGAGGTGAAAGCTGAGCGCGGCAGTTCGCTGGCAGTGAGATGGATTATCGCCGCGGCTCGTGCTCGTAAGGGCAGGTCTATGGCAGAGAGGTTGGCGGCTGAGCTTGTTGAGGCTGCCCAGGGGCAGGGCGTTGCAGCGAAGAAACGCAGCGACGTCCACAGGATGGCTGAGGCCAACAAGGCCTTTGCCCATTATCGATGGTGATAAGTTGCCACAAGTAGAGTTAAGAGAAGCAGGAAAGACGATGTCACAGGATTTTCCGTTGGGGAAAGCGCGTAATATTGGCATCATTGCTCACATAGATGCGGGCAAGACGACGGTGACCGAGAGAATTCTATTTCGCACCGGGAGCACTTATAAGGTTGGAGGAGTTGATGATGGTACCGCAGTGATGGACTGGATGTCGCAGGAGAGGGAAAGAGGTATTACCATTACCTCGGCGGCCATCACCTGCCCGTGGAAAGGGCATCGCATCAATATCATCGATACTCCAGGACACGTAGATTTCACTGCCGAGGTAGAGCGTAGCCTCAGGGTGTTGGATGGCGGGGTGGTGGTCTTCGATGGGGTTGCTGGAGTGGAGGCTCAATCAGAGAATGTGTGGCGCCAGGCAGACAGGTATCACGTGGCCAGGATATGTTATGTGAATAAGATGGACAGGGTTGGTGCTGATTTCTATCGCACGATGTCCATGATAGAGAGCAGGTTGCATGCCAAGGCGTTGCCGCTGTATTTACCTGTAGGTAGCGAGAGCGCATTTCGTGGCGTTATTGATCTTCTAGAGAACAAGATTCTTGTCTTCCCCGAGGAACTCGATGCGCCAGCGACCGAGGAACCCCTATCAGGAGAATACCTGCTATCCGCTGATAAGTATCGTCAGTCGCTGGTGGAAAAGCTGGCGGAAGATGATGAGCAGATTATGGAGATGTATGTCAATGAGACAGACATCTCCCCGGAGCAGATCAGGGCGGCCATAAGGCGGCTAACGATATCCGGCAAGATTACTCCTGTTCTATGTGGCAGTGCCCTTAAAGGAAAGGGAACCCGCATGCTACTTGATGCCATTGTAGAGTATCTTCCATCTCCTCTGGATCTGCCCCCTGTGAGAGCCACCGATGTCAGGGGGGAAAAGGAGATTCTCATCGAGGCAGATGATAGTGAGCCCTTCTCAGCTCTGGTGTTCAAGGCGGTTTCTGACCCCTTCATGGGCAAATTGAGTTATCTTCGCGTTTATTCTGGGAAGGCCAGGGCAGGAGAGCAAGTATTGAATTGTAACACGGGCAGGAAAGAGCGGTTGGGCAAGTTATATCTTATGCATTCCAATCATCGAGAGGAAGTCGATGAGATTAATACAGGAAGCATTGTGGCTACCCTGGGGCTTAAGGGTACCGTAACGGGAGATACGCTGAGCTGCCCTAAGCACCCGGTGATGTTTGAAAGTATACGATTCCCGGACCCGGTGCTCTCTATGGCCGTCGAACCTAAGAAGAAAGTGGATCGAGATAAAGCCGATGATGTGTTGATTAAACTTGCTGCCGAGGACCCGACATTTAAGATATATAATAATCAGGAGACGGGGCAGACGCTTATTTCTGGTATGGGAGAGTTGCACTTGGAGGTGATGGTGGAGCGCATGCGCCGCGAATTTGGCGTTGAGGTTAATGTGGGCAAACCCCAGGTGGCTTACAAAGAGGCGATTACGGTTCCGGTGGATGTTGAAGGTCGTTTTATTCGCCAGTCTGGAGGGCGGGGGCAGTATGGTCATGTCATGATCAAGATGGAGCCTGGCGAACGTGGCAGCGGATTTCACTTTGCTAATAAGGTTCGGGGAGGGGCAATCCCCAAGGAATATATCTCCCCTGTGGAGACTGGGGTCAAGGAAGCGCTGGCGGATGGGGGGATGGCAGGATGCCCTGTGGTTGATGTCAATGTAACCTTGTACGATGGCAGTTTTCATGAGGTCGATTCCTCTGACTTTGCCTTTAAGATGGCGGGAGTGATGGCAGTAAGGAAAGGCTTGGGTAAAGCCAGGCCTGTAATTCTGGAACCGATCATGAAGATGGAGATTGTTGTTCCCAATCAATTCTTGGGCGAGGTCATTGGTGACCTGAATGCCCGAAGGGGCATAATGAGCGGAGTTGAAGCTCATGATGAGTTTCAGGTTGTCCGGTGCCTGGTTCCCATTGCGGAAACCTTTGGCTTCGCTGGCGAACTCAGGTCCATCAGCCAGGGAAGAGCCACATACGTGATGCAATTTTCTTCCTATGAACAACTACCCTCCAATTTGATGGAGGAACTTATTACTGGCAAGAGGAAAGGGTAAGGTGCAGCAGAAAGTTCGGGTTACGGTCCGGGGGTTTGATCACAGGCTGGTTGATTATTCCGTACGGCAGATTGTGGAAACCGTGGAGGGGACTGGAGCAATTGTTGCGGGGCCTGTTCCTTTGCCGACGCGAATCGAGAAGTTTTGTGTCACGCGTTCCCCCAATATCGATAAGGATTCCCGGGAACAATTTGAGATCAGGACGCACAAGCGGCTCATAGATATATTACAGCCTAACTCTAAGACGGTGGATGCGCTGACCCAGCTTAATCTGCCCTCCGGTGTGGAAATAGATATCAAGCTATAATTATGATTTCAGCTATCATTGGCAAAAAGATTGGCATGACTCAGGTGTTCCGGGAGGATGGTGAGGCGGTAGCGGTTACTGCTGTTGAGGCCGGGCCCTGCTTTGTCACCCAGGTGAAGAGCCAGAGCAGTGATGGGTATACTGCGGTGCAGCTGGGTTTTGGCTCAGCCAAGCGATTAAATGCGGCCGCCAAGGGCCATCTTAA
>JAUXIH010000152.1 GCA_030621105.1 Dehalococcoidia bacterium
CCTCAAGTAACACTGTGGCACATGCTTCCTCTACTATGGAGGGCACTACGCAGACATCAACTGATCTATAATAGAAATATTTCTCCTTCCCCTCAATCCATCCCAGAAATTCAACATCATCCTCTACCCCCAGTTTTTGAGCCATTCTCTTAAGTTCTGTTTCCTGCGGACCTAGCCCAGCGACATAAACCGTAATGTTCGGCATTTGCCTTTTTATAATTGGCATTGCCTGCAATAATGTTGTTATTCCCTTCCCTCTGTTTAGTCCGCCAACAAAAAGGATAGAGTGCTCCTTAACCAGTCTATTTGGCTTTATATTCCCACCAATCTTAAGATCTATGCCATTGGGAACAAGATAGATTTTGGAATTTGTCATATTGCTGACATAATCCTTCACGTAAGGAGAAAGGACGATAATATTTGGTATCTTAGCAATGGCGAACCTTTCCAGCGGCTTGGCAATCAAGGTGTTAAGGGCAAAAATAAGCCCTCTTTCAGTTTTGACCATCTCTGCTACAATACCGTGCACCGTCATTAAAGTCGGATATTTATTTAGAACGAGGACGCCAGCCGTAGAATAAGGGTAAGCAGTGGCATGTGCATGCACAATATCAGGGTTAATTCGCAGTATCTCCCTCCTTAAGCGTAGAACCTCGATTGGAATCCAAAAAGAAGGGCGCCCCCATCTCTTCAGTGTATGGATATTCAAATTACCTCTCTTAAACTGCCTGCTCTGCTTGCTGAATGTAACTAAATGTAAATCAATATCCTTAATTTGTGATAAACAAAGAGATAACTCCTTGATGTGTACACCTGTGCCACTATATAAACCCTCCAAAGGGTAGCTGCCAATCATAACTACTTTCATTTTTAAGCTATCTCCTCTGGCTACCGGCATAGTGCGATGAGGTAGCGCCAATGAAGCCTGTCTTCGTAAGGCTGAATGCTAAACTTACTATTTGCCACATCATCAATTCCTCTTCTTCCTACTAGAACGAAATTCATGGCGTGTCTTATTGCATTCATCAAACCTCTTGGTATCCTCGGGGTAACATATTCGCCAATGAAGTATTCTAGGTGCCTATACCAAACCCGTGACATGATATTTAGCGGTGATGAGCCAAATAGCATAGCCTCCGAGAATACTTCGCCAAGTAGCTGCTCAAATTCATCAGGATAAAGCTCTTTTATATGCTGATGAGACCAGTGCTGAGCCCCTTGATGAGGGGTGCTGAATTTCTTATTGGGAGTGGAGCAAAGAAAAATTCCTCCCTCTGTCAAGCACCGCCTACACTCGGACAGTAGTTGCCTTTGTTGTCGTTCTCGGAGGTGCTCAATGAGTTCAAAGCAAACTATCACATCGAAGAAACTGCTGTGAAATGGCATGTTAGTGGCATCACAAAGCAGAAAATCTAGAACTTCATTACTATAGTTTCCTTTGGCATATCTAATGTTTGACTCCTGTGAGTCTCCGCCTACAACCATCTTGGCGCCTGATGCAGCCAGATGGTGTGAACCATAACCAGAGCTGCAGCCTATATCCAGAACCTTTTTGTCCTTAATGTAGTTTGATGCCCATAGATACCTCGATATCTTTGGGCCGTAATCAAAGTAAAAGGTTTCACCCCTCTTTGTATCCTCTACTTTTTCAGCTTGCTGCATTTGCTGGCGCCCCTTCTCAATAGTATGACCACCTCTAGGTATCAACTGACCTCCTTTTGCGTAAGAAGTAGTAGCGGTTCCCCAGGTATTTTACTATCAGGGAGGGAAGTTCAACTCCGATAAAACATAAGGTTGAGGTGATGAACTGGAGCTTATTACAATGTTTCCTCATACATCTGAGGCGGTCTCTGGCATGGTAGTAAGCAGTAATTCTCATGGGTTTCTTAGCTCGGTTAAGATATAAAGACCTTTCCTTGTGCCAAGCTGCGGAGGAAGGCACCAGGACTATCCTGAAGCCCGCTTTAGCCACCCGAGTGCAAAGGTCTACATCATCGTACCAAAGCTTAAGCTTTTCGTCCCATAGTCCAGCACTTAGTATTGCATCAACAGAAATAAGCATGCAAGAAGGAGTGACATAGCCAATATCGGTAATACCTCTGAGTTGTCCTTGGTCGACCTCATCTGTGCCCACATGATGCATGAAACCCGTCCAGAAATTCATGAAGCCGCCAACATCTGACAGCCTTCGCGGCTCGTAATAATTGTAAGTCTTAGAGCCAGCTATTCCCATCTTTGGGTCAGATTGCATAACTTCAACTAGTTGAGAAAGGAAATCAGGGGCAACTGTCATATCATTATCCAAGAATTGGATGTAGCCTGTTCCCTTTCTCATAACATATCTAATACCAATATTTTTTGCCTGTCGGATATTGTATCTTTGCTCACTCTCGATTACACGAACATAATCCCCATATTTCTCGGTCAAGACCTTCACATCGTCTCCCTCTGAGGCGTTATCAACTATTATTACCTCATAGTTGGGGTAGGTAATCTTCTTCAAGGATTCAAGGCACTCTGCAGTATCTGTAATGCCATTCCAGTTAAGGATGATAATGCTGACCTTTGGATACTGGCTATGCCTGTTTACCTCAGGACTGCTATTCCCCGTATTCATTAGTTACTTCTTTATTAGCTGCTGAGAAGTTTGACTTTCCTTTATTGCTGAGCGTCCTAACCAGGCTCAAGAGCTGAGCATTTCACAGCTTTCGTCCAA
>JAUXIH010000030.1 GCA_030621105.1 Dehalococcoidia bacterium
TGTATCTCAATCCCCTCGGAGTTGGCCGGTACAAAGAAGGCAGTCAGGGCACGATGATGGTCCCCCTGGCCTGTCAGGGCATTAATAAACCAGCCTCCATTTAATCTGGGGGCTTCCTCCGTTCCCGTGATAAACGATTTCTCTCCATTGATGACCCAGCTCTCGCCATCCTTTTTGCCCACGGTACGGTGCAGCGTGAGGTCTGAACCACCAACGGCTTCGGTATCAGCTATGCCAAGGTAGCCCTTCCCCTTGAGCGCCGGCTTGACAAATGTCTCCCTGACTTCCGGGGTGCAGTGCCTGTCTATGGTAAATCCCCAACCAGTCTCCACCCCCATCAAGCCTGTGCCGGTGGCATCGCTGGGGTCGGCATAGCCTAATTCCTCGGCTATCATGGCCTGCGTCTGCCAGTCAAGTCCCGGACCCCCATGCTCCCGGGGAATGGTTCCCATGATCACTCCCAGATTACATAATCCCTCAAGTATGTCCGTGGGGTAGGGCGGGCCTTTCTTATCAAGCTCCTGGACCCGCTCTATGGGAAAGTTCTTGGCGCACCAATCCCTCAGGCTGCTCCTGATGAGCTTTTGATCTTCCGTCAAACTAAAGTCCATAATCTCCCTCCTTTAGAACTACCTGTCCACGCAGGTACTCCGAAAGCATTATACCACCGCGAAAACGGCACAATCTAGGATGAAACCACGGAAGAAGAGGAAATACCCCACCTACCTCGCAGGCTATACCACGAGAGGCAGGAGAAATTAACGCTTGGTATACTGGGGAGCCTTGCGCGCGCCCTTGAGGCCGTACTTCTTGCGCTCCTTGATGCGAGAATCTCGTGTCAGTAAACCATGCTCGCGCAGAGCTGATTTGAACAGATTGTTTTCCTTGACCAGGGCTCGTGCGATGCCGAGCCTTATTGCCTCCGCCTGGCCTGTCAGGCCCCCTCCAGTCACCTTAATCGTAGCATGAAACTTATCACTGGTATTGGTATATTGGAAGGGAGCTTCCATCGCACGGCGATGCTCCACATTGGTAAAAACTTCATCCCGGGGTTTCCCGTTGACCAGAATATCTCCCGGCCCAGAGAAAAGCCGAACCTGTGCTATAGCGGTCTTGCGCTTGCCTGTTCCCCACACATAAGTTTCACCACTCATAATATTTTACCTGCCTTCGTTACCTGGGCCTGGTGCGGGTGGTCAGGGCCAGCATAAACCTTGAGTTTTTTAAACATCGCTCGGCCCAAGCGATTGCGAGGTAACATCCCCTTAACCGCATGCTCCACGACTCGAGTAGGGTGAGTACTGAATACCTCACGGAACGTCGCTTTTTTTATGCCACCAGGATATCCCGTATGCCGATAGTAAATCTTGTTATCCATCTTGCCGCCAGTCACCCTGATGCCAGCAACATTGATTACCACAACATAGTCTCCAACATCCATGTGAGGAGCATACATCGGTTTGTGCTTGCCCATCAGCAACCCTGCGATCTGGGTTGCCAGGCGACCCAGTGTCTTATCCTGGGCATCAACTACCCACCACTCACGGGTAATATCGGCCGCTTTAGGAGTATAAGTTTTCATCATTAACCTCAAAAGATTTAGCATAATTGACACGGGTGAGACACAAGCCGCGGGCGGGAGCCATGGGGCCCGCAGATCCCAGGGCTTTTTCCTTCATAACATAACCGAAGCGAGAAACATCAATCTTGCCCCATCCCACCCTGAGCAACATCCCTACGGTATTGCGCACCTGGTGAGGCAAAAAGGAGTCCGCCTCCATTCGAAATGTGACCATCTCGTTATTCTCCGCCACCTGAGCCTGGTAGACCTGGCGCTGGGTGCTGGTTATCCCCTCCAGGGATGTGGCGAAGGAAATAAAATCATGCTCGCCGCATAGCATCTGGCATGCCTGGTTCATGGCTTCAATATTAAGTTTGCCACTCACCTGCAGGGCAAACCTGCGCTGAAATGGCGACCTCTCCCTGCGATGGAAAATATAGTAGCAGTATTCACGGCTCACGGCATCGCCCCTGACATCAAAACCCTTGCCTACCTCGTATGCCTTTCTCACTGCAATGTCTCCAGGTAAATAGTGGTTCAGTGCTCTCACCATATCCTCCGGACTCAACCGCGTCTCTGCCCAGAAGCTGGCTACCTGCCCCCTCGCATGCACACCGGCATCAGTTCTGCTGGCAGCCATAACCCGGCTGCCCCGGCGACAGAAATGCTCGATAGCTTTCTCAACTTCATCCTGAATGGTGGGTACGCCTGCCTGCCATTGAAATCCATGATATCTTGTACCTTCATACTCCACGACCAGGACAAATTTCGCCAGTCTCACTACTTAATCAATTCGACATGAACCATGGGGGCATTATCTCCCACACGAGGACCCACCTTAACCAACCGCACATAGCCCCCCGTGCGGTCTCGATATTCCTCGGAGACCTCATCGAAGAGCTTCTTCAAAACCCGCTTATCACTAATAAAGGCTGCCGCCCGTCGCCGTGCGGCGAGACCTCCATCCTTCCCCAAAGTAATCATCATCTCGGCCAGCCGACGAACTTCCTTGGCCTTAGCCTCAGTGGTGGTGATGCTCTCGTTATCCAGCAACGCCGACACCTGATTGCGATACAGGGCCCAGCGATGCTCCGTGGGGCGGCCCAGCTTGCGACCAGCTACACGATGTCTCATTCCTCTTCCCCTTCTTTTTCCTCTTCCACCGGTGGCTCAGGGAAAAATCCTTTTTCCCGCAACATTCCCTTCACTTCCTCCTGGGATTTTACCCCCAGCCCTGGCAGTGCCGGTAAGCCTCCCCTGGTCTGCTCCACTAATTGTCCCAGAGTCGAGATACCACCTCTTCTTAAACTATTGGTGGCTCGCGTGGACAACCCCAACTCGTCTACAGGGCTATTATACTGCTCAGCAGAAAGGGACAATCCCCCTTCTATAATGATGCTCTCCACACCAGGAAGCTCCAGTTGCTCAAACGGGGACACCTGGCTCGCCAGTATGCCAGCAGCCTGTATCATCGCCTCACCGGGAGAGATGGTTTTATCCGTCCAAACCTCCATAATCAATCTCTCCGGGCTGCCTGACTCCCCAGGTCTGATAGACTCTATGGAAAAGTTTGCTTTGTACACCGGGGTGAAAATAGCATCTAGCGACAGCGACCCCACGGGCAGAGATCCATCGTTTTGCCGGGCAGGTAAATATCCCACACCGATATCCACATTAAATTCGACGAAAAGCTCTGCTTGCGGGGAATCCAGGGTGACAAGGCAAAGCTCAGGATTAGCAACCTGGAAATCTGCCGATGGCTGGATATCACCAGCGCAGACCTTTCCTTCCCCTTCGGCTCGCAATATAAGCTTGCCGGGGCGGTGAGATACAGGACGAAGCCGGATCTCCTTGACATTCAACAGAAATTCCAGGACATCTTCCTTGATATACGGTACAGAGGAAAACTCATGCTGAACTCCCTCAATCTGCAACCAGCTTATCGCAGCACCAGGAAGAGAGCTAAGAAGAACACGTCGGAAGGCATTCCCCAGGGTCATACCAAAACCGGGCTCCAGCGGCTCCGCCGCAAACCTGCCATAATTGGCGGTGCTTTCCACACTCTTAACCTTGGGAATCAATAATTCTGGTGTTAACATAATTTCATTACCGGGAATAGTATTCCACGATGGCCTTGCTATCAAACCTGGCTTCCAGGTCATCCTTGCCTGGCAACGTGGTCACAGTCCCTGCCATGTTTTCCTCGTCCAGGCTCAGCCACTCCGGGATAGTTCTCCCCTTGTTCTCCTCAAGCAAGCTCTTATAATATTCCGTCTGCTTGCTCTTTCCCCGCCACGTAATAACATTACCAGGAGTCACCACAAAGGAAGGGATATCCACCCGGTGTCCATCTACCAATATATGGCCATGCATGACCAGCTGCCTCGCCTGAGGCCGAGATGAAGCAAATCCCAGACGGTAGGCGATATTGTCCAGCCTTCTCTCCAGCAACATGAATAGATTGTCCCCGGTCACGCCTGGCAGCTTCGCCGCACGGTTAAAAGTTATGCGAAACTGTCGCTCCAGGACTCCATAGCTGAACCTGACCTTCTGCTTCGCCAGTAAGCGCAGCCCTCTATCAGAGACCCTGCGACGTCGCTTAAACTGCAAGTTCCGCTGCCCTGCTAAGGCAGCACTCTTCTTCTCCAGGGGGCACTTGGGGCTGGAACACTTATCCCCCTTAAGCATCAATTTCTCACCCAGGCGGCGACACCGGTGACAGCTGGGCCCAGTATAACGTGCCATCTCTACACTCTTCTCCTCTTCCGCGGGCGACACCCATCATGAGGAACGGGAGTAACATCCCTGATACTGGTAACCATGATGCCCGAGGCCTGCAAGGCACGAATAGCCGCCTCACGACCACTGCCTGGCCCCTTGACATATACCTCAACCTGACGCATGCCTCCTCCCCGTGCTTGCCTGGCCACCCCCTGAGCTGCTAGCTGAGCAGCATAGGGAGTACCCTTACGAGAACCTTTAAACCCAGCGCTGCCCGAGCTTCCCGAGGTAATAACATCGCCCTTCAAATCAGTGATGGTAACTATGGTATTATTGAACGTTGATTGGATATACGCCCGACCCTCAACAACACCGCGACGAACTCTCTTCTTCGCCGCTCCCTTAACTTTCTTCGCCATTAATTATCCTGCTCTCTTATTTCTTAGATACGCCGCGCTTCTGCCCTCTGCCGGCAACAGTCTTACGAGCACCCCGCCTAGTTCGGGCATTGGTCTGAGTCCTCTGTCCCCTGACAGGCAAGTTCATGCGGTGCCTGGTTCCTCTCGTGGCGCCAATCTCGATTAACCTCTTGATATTAAGCCGGACCTCTCTCCTCAGCTCGCCCTCAACTTTATATTCCTTGTCCACGACCCCCCGCAACCGGGCCACCTGTTCCTCAACAAGATCCTTCACTTTCACCTGAGGATCTATCCCGCTGCTGGCCAAGATTCGCCGGCTCGACACAGACCCGATGCCATAAACACGCTGCAGGGCTACCCAAATCTGCTTGTCCTTGGGAAGATCTACTCCAGATATACGCGCCATACGATACTAGCCCTGCCTCTGCTTGTGCCTGGGATTCTCACAAAGAACCCGGACCACTCCCCTGCGCCTCACTATCTTGCACTTGGAGCAACGCCGCTTAACTGAAGTTTTTACTTTCATTTACTAAAACAACCTGCATATGGTAGTTGTCCTGAACCAATTTGTCAAAGACATAGCGTCTACTTGAGCCGGAAGATTATCCTGCCGTGGCCCAAGTCATAGGGCGATAGTTCCACCAGGACCTTATCACCAGGAACTATCCTGATATAATGCTTCCTCATTTTACCACAAAGGTGAGCCATCACCTCATGCCCATTGGTTAACTCAATACGAAACACGGTGTTAGGTAAACATATCGTCACCTTGCCCTCTACTTCTATGCGCTCTCGCTTAGCCATAAAAACCTAGCAGGTGAGTATCTCTGCCTTCCCTCCCGTGATGGCGATGGTGTGCTCGAAATGAGCAGACAAGCTGCCGTCAGCAGTCAATACCGTCCAGTGGTTCTGGTCCACCCGGGTTTGCCATCCCCCCGCATTAACCATAGGCTCTATGGCGAAGGTCATCCCCTTTCGCAACATCGGACCTCGCCCAAAGTCAAAATTGGGTACCTGGGGTTCTTCATGCAGGTTCCGTCCAACACCATGCCCGGTATACTCCCGAACCACGGAATAGCCATGCTCCTCCACATATCTCTGGACCGCCCGGGATATATCCCCAACATGGGCTCCATCAACTGCCTGGTCAATGCCCGCCTGCAGGCTGGCTTCTGTGACCTTCATGAGATCGCTGGCCCGAGCACTTACCTGACCAGCTCCCACAGTAATTGCTGAATCGGAATGAAAGCCATGATATATCACTCCCGCATCCAGAGAAACAATGTCCCCCTCCTGTAATTCTCTTCCTCCAGGAATGCCATGCACGACCTCATCATTCACGGAAACACACAGGTTGCCCGGAAATCCATGGTAATTCTTGAATGAAAGCTTAACTTTCCGTTTCTCCGCTTCATCTGCCATGATGTCATTGAGTTCGCTGGTCTTCATGCCCGGCCGTACCTCCGCCTTTAGCTGACGCAAGATTTCGGCCAGTATCTTGCCGCTCTGGCGCATGATGGCTATCTCATCACGAGACTTAACGATAATCATCTACTTTATGGCTTGCAGTACCTCAACCATCTTCTTGGCAACCCTGGAGATGTCCTGGTTGCCATCTATTTCTGCCAGCTTATCTTGCTTTTTATAATAGTTAATAATGGGAACTGTTTCAGCAAAGAATACCTTCAACCTTTCCCTTACCGTCTTCTCATTATCATCGGAGCGCTGATATAGCTCTCCTCCACATTTATCACATTTCCCCGGCTCCCTGGGTGGTGATGACACCATATGATAAGGGGTCTGGCAGCTACGGCAGATCCACCTGCCACTAAGCCTCCTCACCAGTTCCTCGTCAGGCACCATGACATAAACTGCCTTATCGATAGCCTTACCCTGTTCTCCCAGAGCTTTATCCAACGCCTTGGCCTGACCCAGGTTGCGAGGAAAGCCATCAAACAGGCATCCCGAGATACAATCCGGCTGAGCAATTCGTTCCAAGACCATGTTGATAGTGACTTTATCCGGAACTAACAGACCCTTCTCCATATAGCTCTTGGCCTGAAGACCTAAAGGTGTCTCTTTGGCCAGCGCCTGCCGGAACAGGTCTCCAGTGGCAACATGAACCAGGTGCAGCTTTTCCATTATAATATCAGCCTGTGTCCCCTTGCCCGCACCAGGAGCACCCAATATAACAATATTCATCTCTTCTCCTTACTTCAAGAACCCTTCGTAACGCCGCATGGTCAACTGGGCTTCCATCTGCTTCATGGTATCCAGGGCAACCCCCACCGCGATGAGCAACGCGGTACTAGAGAGAGCCAGTACTGTTACCCCGGTGGTCTCCCGGGCAAGAAACGGAATCACCGCAACCAGCCCCAGAAAGAGGGCACCAGCGAAGGTAATACGGTTCATCACCCTCTTGAGATAATCACCAGTAGTCTTCCCCGGCCGCACACCGGGAATGAAGCCCCCCTGTTTCTGCAAGGTATCGGGAAGGTTCATCTGCTCGAATATCACCACAGTATAAAAATAGGTGAACCCCATCACCAGCAGGAAATACAGTCCCCACCATACCAATCCCAGAGGAAGAGGTGCGCTGGAGCTAAACACCTGAACGATAGAATCGGCAAAATTAGGACTGGCAGGATTGACAAAGTAGCTGGCTATAGTACCTGGCACCATCATAACTGCGATGGCGAAGATAAGAGGTATCATGCCCGCGGTGTTGACCCTCAAGGGAATATGAGTTGAGCCTGCTTGGCGATACATGCGACCACCACGGAACGTGCTGCGTGCATATTGTATCGGGATGCGACGATGAGCCTCGATAAAAACAACGATAAATACCAGGGTGGCAGCAGCAATAACAAGGAACACGGTTAGCCCCAGAGGGTCCCCCGCCGCGAGAAACCCCTGCCCTACCATGCTGGGGAGAGCAGCGACGATGCCGGCAAATATTATTATGGATATTCCGTTCCCCACCCCTCTCTCAGTAATCATCTCCCCCAGCCAGACCAGAAACATCGTGCCTGCTGTCATTGACAACACTATCGTCACTATCACTATGGGATCAAGACTCCCAATAACTCCCTGGCTGCGCAATATCGTAAACATACCATAGCCCTGAAACATCGCCAGCGGCACAGTCAGCAGGTGGGTGATACGATTAATCTTCCTCTGTCCTGCCTCCCCCTGCCGAGCTATATTTTGCAGGCCGGGAATAACAGGCACCAGCAGCTGCATTATAATGGAAGCAGTGATATAAGGATAAACTCCCTGGGCTGCCACGCTAAAATTCTCCATGGCCCCACCACTGAACAAATTCATCATGCCAAAGAGCTGATTCTGCTCAAAGAGGCGACTCATGGCCTCGGGGTCTACCCCCGGCAGAGGAATATGAGCAATGAAGCGGAAAACTACCAGGGCTCCCAGTGTGAATAAGATCTTCGTCCTGAGATCGGGAAGAGCAAATATATCGGTGATGGCTTGAAGAAGGCGTAGCTTGGTCTCTCTGCGCTGCAGCATGCTATATTCTTTGCGCTTGCCCTCCAGCAGCAAGGATCTTTCTCTCCGCCACAACAGAGAATTTGTCTGCCTTAACCATTATGCCATGATCCAGACTGCCGTCTCCCAATATCTTGGTCGGCAGCCTGAGGGATTTGATGATCCCCGCCTGACGTAATTCCTTGGAGCCAACCTCACTATCTTGAGGGAAAACATTAAGATCTCCCACATTAACCACGTTATATTCCAACTTAAAAATATTGACAAAACCCCTTTTTTCCGGCAACCGCTTTACCAGAGGCAATTGTCCCCCCTCAAAGCTAGGGCGAACACCACCACCAGTGCGAGATTTCTGCCCCTTACAACCCCTCCCGGAATAGGTGCCACGACCCGAGGAATTCCCCCTCCCCACTCGCCGACCGTGCTTCCTGCTACCAGGGGAAGGCCTTAGATCATTCTGCTTCATCAGATCCTGCCCGCTTTCCCCGCTTGTTTTCCCTGAGGTTGGCTAGAGCTAGTAAAGTGGCCTTAATCACGTTGATCTTGGTGGAACTGCCCAGAGATTTACTCAATACATCCCGGACTCCAGCCAACTCCACCACGGCTCGAACCGTGTCACTGGCAATTACACCCGTTCCCGGCGCCGCTGGCCTAAGCCAAACCCGGGATGCCCCAAACTTAGCCAGAATTTCGTGGGGAATGGTGCCATCTATGATCGGAGTCTGAATTAACTGCTTCCTGGCCAGAGCGCTTGCCTTATGAATAGCCTCGGGAACCTCCCGCGCCTTAGCCATGCCAAACCCAACATGTCCATTACCGTCACCCAGCACCATCAACGCCCTGAAATGTAGCTGTCTGCCCCCTTTCACCACCTTGGTGACACGGTCTATGGACAACAGCTTTTCCTCCAGGGATAACTCCTCAGGGTCAACCTTTATTCTCTTGCCTAACGCCTTGGTAACTGCCTTCATAACTTAAAACTCCAACCCTGCCTGCCTGGAGGCGTCAGCCAGTGCCTTGGTTCTACCATGATACTTATAGCCTCCTCGATCAAAAACTACCGTAGTAATATTCTGGCTCAGGGCTTTTTGGGCCAGTACCGAGCCAACCACCTCAGCCTTCTGGGTCTTGGTCATCTGTCCTACCTGCCCCCGTACCTGAGGATCAAGCGTGCTGCTAGTTACCAGGGTGCTCCCAGTGGAATCATCGATGATCTGAGCATAAATATGATTCAGGCTACGGAACACGCATAGCCGCGGGCGAGATGCCAGTCGCGACATCTTCTTCCTGACTCGCCTATGTCGCAACCTGCGTAACTTGCTGGAATTCATTCTCGCCATAATATCTTTATTACTTCTTGGCCCCCACCTTGCCAGCCTTGCCTGGCTTCAGGCGCAAACGCTCTTCAGCGTATTTAATACCCTTCCCCTTATAGTGGTCCGGGGGGCGTATAGCACGAATCTTGGCAGCAACATTCCCTACCACCTCTTTATTAATGCCCATAACCTGAATACGATTGGCCCCCTGAACAGTGATATCTAGTCCCTGTGGGATGGGAAACTCAACCTGGTGACTAAATCCCACCTGAAACACCAGCTTCCCCTCACTCTTCTGCACCCGGTATCCCACTCCATTCAACTCCAGATCCCTGGTAAACCCCTGGCTCACTCCCTCCACCATATTGGCTATGAGGGTACGAGTTAAACCGTGCAGGGAACGATGCACTCTGTTATTACTGGGCCGCGATACAGAGACAGAGCCATCCTTCAGGGTGATGGCCATATCGGGATTAAAGCTACGGCGCAACTCTCCCTTGCCCCCCTTAACTACCACCTCACTACCCTTGATATTCACTTCCACTCCCTGTGGAATAGTT
>JAUXIH010000098.1 GCA_030621105.1 Dehalococcoidia bacterium
TCCTCATCCACCAGGTCCTTCTTGGTAATTACGACGATGCCCCGGTCCACACCAAGAAGGTCCAGGATTGCCAGGTGCTCTCTCGTTTGCGGCATCACCCCCTCATCGGCAGCAACAACAAGCAGAGCCAGGTCAATGCCACCAGCGCCGGCAAGCATGTTCCTGACAAAACGCTCATGTCCCGGAACATCAACTATGCTTACATCGCGTCCACTGGGAAGCTTGAGCCAGGCAAAGCCCAGGTCAATGGTCATGCCTCGTTGCTTCTCTTCCTGCAAACGATCGGGGTCGATCCCGGTCAAGGCATGAATCAAAACAGACTTGCCATGGTCTACATGTCCTGCGGTTCCCAGAACAAACATCTTAGCTCAGGATGATAGCGCCACCTGGCTCGCTTGTCACCTCTCCGATGATAGCTGCTGCCGCTATGCCCCCCCTGGTGGAGTTGCTCCACCAGGCCTTCAGCATCCGCCGGAGACAGAGATAGTGGAATTACCTCAGGATAAATATAACATAGGGCTCAGAAGGAAAGAAGCCATGAACTCCAGTCCATTTAGATATCTGAATCTACTAGTACATGACAGGAAAGAGGGTTGATTAAAGACAGCTTTTCAGGTGAAAATAGCGCCAGTAGAAGAGAAGGGGAAACCCATCAACAAGATTAGAGCCATCTTAAAAACAAGGACATCCTGGCCATGGTTGGTCCTGCTAGCATTGATTGCTATGGCGCCAGTGTCGTGCTCGGCAAAATTTACTAACGTCACTGCTCAAGAGGCTCACGATATGATGCAACAGGATGATAGTCTCGTAGTGATAGATGTGCGTTCACAGGCAGAATATAACTCAGGACATATTCCCGGTACATTGCTGATTCCCCTAGACAAACTCGAGTCACGAATAGATGAATTCGACACTCCCACCCCAATACTGGTGTATTGTCAAATAGGAGTCCGTAGCGAGGAGGCCGCCGACATACTGATCAGCCATGGATTCCAACAAGTGCATAACCTGGAGGGTGGCTTTGATAGCTGGCAGGATAAGGGCTTGCCCGAGAGTGCCCCCTCCACCTGAGGTTCCTAGGACAATATACGCCCGTGA
Source organism: Dehalococcoidia bacterium (assembly GCA_030621105.1). Classification (GTDB taxonomy): domain Bacteria; phylum Chloroflexota; class Dehalococcoidia; order GIF9; family AB-539-J10; genus JAGGVQ01. Next base: position 1,099 of record JAUXIH010000098.1, read on the forward strand.
GGCGTCAACCCTGCCAGGGGAAACATCAAAAGTAGGCCCGGTTGTGCCCCTGGTAGCAAGCTGGCATAATGTCTGGTAAATGACAAGTAGCCTGCGCTCTCTGCCCAGCATAGATAAACTAACCTCTGACCCGCGAATCAGCACTCTTCCAGGAGTCTCGCACTCCACCACGGTCAGCCTGGCACAACAATGCCTGGAGAAAATCAGGGCAGATATCAGTAAGGGACAGGACTGCCCAACATTTGATGATATCGTCAGTGAGATACAGGCTCAAGCCCAGTATCTGGGGCGCGTCGGTCCTGCCCCGGTACTCAATGCCACCGGTATTATCCTTCACACCAACCTCGGAAGAACACCAGTAAGCCGGGAAGCGGCATCAGCAATGCTGCTCGCCGCCACAGAAGCCACCAACCTCGAATTTGAGCTGGACACTGGGCACCGCGGCTCACGCCAGTTCCATATTCAGCCCCTGTTATGCCAGATTTCTGGGGCCGAGACCGGCATGGCGGTAAACAACAATGCCTCAGGAGTCCTCCTGGCGCTGGCCGCCCTGGCCCGAGGAAAGGAGGTAATCATCTCCCGGGGGGAGTTGGTGGAAATCGGGGGAGGATTTCGTATTCCGGACATCATCAAACAGAGCCGGGCCAAGCTGGTAGAGGTGGGAACAACCAATCGAACCTATCTATCCGACTACGAGCAGGCGATAACTCCCAAAACAGTAGCCCTGCTAAAAGTTCATTCCAGTAACTTCGACATGGTGGGCTTCACTCACGAGGTCTCCCTTAACGATATGGTACATCTCAGCCAGCAACACTCATTGCTGACTTTCCATGACCTGGGCAGCGGCTGTCTGCTTGACACCACAAAATTCGGCCTGGCCTATGAGCCACTGGTCCAGGAAAGCATCTCCTCCGGAGTCGACCTGGCTTTTTTCTCCGGAGATAAGCTTCTGGGTGGACCCCAGGCCGGCATCATCGTGGGCAGGAAATCCCTCATGGACAGGATAGCCAAATACCCCCTGGCCCGCTCGGTGCGTATCGATAAGATACGCCTGGCAGGGCTGGCAGCAACTCTACAGCACTACATAAAGGGAGAGGTAACCGACAGGATACCGGTATGGCAAATGATCGCCACGCCGGTGAAAGATATCGAGAGGAGAGCCAGCAGGATAGCTGAATCTCTTAAAGGCTCGGCCGAGATAATGGACGGGGAATCCATGGTGGGGGGTGGAAGCCTGCCCATGAGCACGTTACCCACCAAGCTCATAGCCATACCGGCGAAGGGCAAAGCCGCAAAAATAGCCCAGGAGCTAAGGGAACATTACCCTCCTGTGGTGGTACGGGTTAACAAAGGAATGGTCTTGCTGGACCTGCGCAGCATCGCACCTGCCAATGATGACACGATAGGCAAAGCAGTCATCCAGGCAGTAGCCAAGCATATAAAATAAGCGGATCTTCAGCAATAAAGCATAGACAGAGATACTGTAGATACAGTATTATATGTAAATTTATTTTGCGCAGGAGGCAGCTCTATGGAAATAAGCCGAAGAGATTTCGTCAAACTTTTTGGTGGAGGGACAGCAGGAGCTGCTTTCCTCGGCGTCATGGACTGGGATTCCCTGATTGAAGCTGCCCTTTATGATATTCCCCTGAGAAAGAAAGTTGGTGAGTTGACTACTATTTGTCCTTACTGCGCCGTGGGCTGCGGACAAATTGTTGCCACAGAAAATGGCAAGGTGATCAACATCGAGGGCGACCCAGACCACCCCATCAACCGGGGTTCTCTGTGCAGCAAGGGCAGCGCCGCATACCAGATCGCCAACAACGAGCGTCGCCTGAACAAGATATGGTACCGGGCACCATACAGCCAGGATTGGGAAGAAAAGTCCTGGGATTGGGCTATACCGTACATTGCCAGGAAGATTAAGGAAACCAGGGACAATAACTGGACAGAATATCAGGGCACCAAGCTGGTTAACCGCACTGATGCTGTGGCGCAGCTTGGTGGCGCGCCCCTGGACAACGAGGAATGCTATTTGCTATCCAAGATGGCACGTGCTCTAGGAGTAGTGTACCTGGAACACTGTGCCCGCATATGACACTCTGCCACTGTCGCCAGTTTGGCGGAAAGTTTCGGCAGGGGAGCCATGACCAACCACTGGATCGATATCAAGAATAGCGATTGTGTTCTCATTATCGGCAGTAATGCTGCGGAAAGCCATCCCGTTTCATTTAAGTGGGTTGCGAAGGCCATGGAGAATGGCGCAAAGCTGATCAATGTTGACCCACGCTTCACCCGCACCTCCGCGAAGGCAGATATCTATGCCAAGTTAAGGTCAGGAACCGATATTGCTTTCGTCGGCGGCATGATCAAATACATCATAGACGATATCGAGAGTAATTCTTACAAGTACAACATGACCTACATCACGGAATACACCAATGCTGCATACCTCATCGACACCAAATTCAAGGGGCCCGCTGACCTCGATGGCCTATTCTCCGGGTATGCTGACAGCACCAGGAGCTATGACAAGTCCTCATGGCAATACCAGCTGGATGAAAAGGGAATTCCCAAGAAGGACAAGAGCCTGAAAGATCCTAACTGCGTATTCCAGCTATTGAAACAGCACTTCTCCCGCTATGACATCAATACCGTGTGCAGCATTACCGGCACCCCCAAGGATTCCTATGAGAAGGTATGCCAGACCTACGCTGCCACAGGTGCGCCGGGCAAGGCGGGAACACTAATGTATGCTATGGGAGCTACTCACCACACCTACGGCACCCAGAACATCAGGGCCTACGGCATATTACAGCTGCTGCTGGGCAATATGGGTGTCGCCGGTGGCGGCATCAATGCCCTCAGAGGCGAGAGCAATGTACAGGGGTCAACTGATCACTGTCTGCTATTTCATATCATGCCAGGCTATCTCAAGGTGCCCGTAGAGGCAGATAGCACACTGGACAAATACCTGGAGCGGGTCACACCAAAGAGCAGTGATCCCATAAGTGCCAACTGGTGGCAGAATTACCCCAAGTACATCACCAGTATGCTCAAGGCATGGTATGGCGATACTGCCACCAAGGCCAATGACTTTGCCTTCCACCGTCTGCCCAAGATCAAGTCCGGGAAAAACTACTCTCATATCGCCCTATTCGAGACCATGTATGCTGGTACGATCAAGGGGCTGATGTGCTGGGGGCAGAACCCTGCGGTGGGCGGACCCAACTCCAACATGGAGAGAAAGGCATTGGAAAACCTGGATTGGCTCATGATCAGT
>JAUXIH010000019.1 GCA_030621105.1 Dehalococcoidia bacterium
TGCTATTTGGCAGTGCCTGCGGGGGGAAAATAGCAAGCCGCAGCAAATCATTTTAACGGCCTCGGGAGGGCCTTTCTATCGCTATCTTCCTGTGCAGATGAGGCAGGTGACTCCTGAGCATGCTTTGCGCCATCCCACATGGAGGATGGGCAAGAAGGTTACGGTTGATTCTGCCACACTGATGAATAAGGGGCTGGAGGTTATTGAAGCTCACTGGCTCTTTTCTGTTCCCTTTCAGAACATCAGGGTGCTTGTTCATCCCCAGAGCATAATTCACTCTATGGTAGAGTTTGTCGATGGTTCGATTAAAGCACAGCTTGGTTTTCCTGATATGCGGTTGCCTATACAGCATGCCCTTTGCTACCCTGAGAGATTTCCTAGCGAGATGCTGCCGCATATTGATTGGTCCAGTATTCACAATCTTGAGTTTGAGCCACTGGATCCTGATAGATTTCCATGTTTTCGCTTGGCGTTACAAGCGGGAGAGCTTGGGGGCACTTATCCTGCAGCGTTGTGTGCTGCTGATGAGATTGCCGTGGATCTTTTCTTGCAAGGGCGGCTTCCCTTCGCTAGTATTGCTGAAGTGATAGATAGTGTGTTGCAGCAGCATGATGATGTAATTCATCCTTCCTTGGAGGAAATCCTTGCTGCTGATGAGAGAGCCAGGGTAGCAGCGCTGGTAGCAGCCGGGAGAGAAATTTCATGAGCAGCATAGCAGTGACGGTCTCGGCCTTCTTCGCCATGTTAGCGGTGCTGATACTTAGCCACGAATTTGGGCACTTCATTGCTGCCAAGCGCAGCGGGGTTAAGGTAGAGGAATTTGGTTTTGGCTATCCTCCTCGCCTGTTTAGCGTGAAGAGGGGGGAGACTGAGTATTCTTTTAATCTCTTGCCTCTCGGCGGATTTGTGAAGCTATTTGGGGAGGAAGATTCAGCACTCCCCCGTAGCTTTGCCAGCAAGCGAATTTCCATCAGGTTTCTGATACTTGCTGCGGGCCCCCTGATGAACTTGCTGTTGCCCGTGGTGTTTTTCTCTGCCAGTTTCATTGTGCCCCACGACGTATTGATGGAGCAAGTTCAAATACAGGATGTGGCTGCAAACTCACCAGCAGAGGTGGGGGGAATGGAAATTGGGGATACTATTCTCATGGTAAATGGGAACGAGATTGAGAATCGTGGTGAGTTGGGATACTACATCATGCTGGGGTTGGGTACGGATACGGATATATTGCTCCAGAAAGAGGATTTGAGCCAAACTATGGTTACTGTGGTACCGAGGTGGGATCCCCCAGAGGGGCAGGGGGCAGTTGGCATAATGGTTGCCGGCGTGGATAGCCAAATTGTACAGCGTTCATATTCCCTGTGGGAGGGAAGCAAGCTTGGTATACAGCAATGCTGGGAGACATTGATGCTGTTTCGGAATGTGATCAGGAGCTGGATCATAGGAGCCGCATCCATGCAGGTGGCCGGGCCTGTGGGAATCGCTCAGATTGCTGGTGATGCTGCCCGGGCGGGAATCAGCTCGCTGATGGCACTTACTGCTCTTGTCAGCCTTAATTTGGCTATAATAAACCTGTTGCCTTTTCCTGCACTGGATGGAGGTAGAATGGTTTTTCTAGTTGTGGAATTGCTGCGTCGTGGTAAGAGGATATCTACCAAGGTGGAGCAGCGGGTTAATTTTATTGGTTTTGCCACGCTGATATTTATAATGTGCGTGGTAACATATTTTGATATCATTCGTGTTATTCAGGGATAGCTCATTATATTATGATGCCTCGGCGAGTTTCGATACCGGTACGGGTTGGTTCAGTCACTATTGGGGGTGATGCTCCAGTGGTGGTGCAATCCATGACGACTACTGATACCAGGGATGTCGACGCTACCGTGAATCAAATCAAGGAGTTGGAGGAGTGTGGGTGTGAACTGGTGCGCGTGGCAGTTAAGGATAAGCAGGCCGCTGGGAGCATTTCTGCTATCAAGAGTCGCGTTTCCCTGCCTCTTATTGCTGACATTCATTTTGATTATCGCCTGGCATTGGCAGCGCTATATGCTGGTGCTGATGGGCTTCGCCTGAATCCGGGGAATATTCGTGATAGAGAACAGGTTGCCAGAGTGGTGAATGTTGCCAGAGAGCGAGGTGTTCCCATTCGTATTGGAGTTAATGCTGGCAGCTTACCAATGGAATTCAAGCCGGATGTTCCGCTTGCTGGGCGTATGGTTGAAGCTGTGATGGAGCAGGTTGAATTGCTGGAGAGCCTGGATTTTAACCTGATCAAGATATCTCTTAAGTCCTTCGATGTCCTTGCTACTGTTCAGGCATACCAGGACATTGCTGCTAGGGTCCCCTATCCACTTCATTTGGGCATTACCGAGGCAGGACTTCCCCGCAATGGATCTATACGCAGCTCTGTTGGGCTTGGCATACTGTTGTATCAGGGAATAGGGGATACCATCCGTGTTTCTCTCAGTGCCCACCCATGCCTGGAGGTAACTGTAGCCTTTGAGATATTGAAGAGTCTTGGCCTTCGCCAGCGAGGGCCAACGCTGGTTAGCTGTCCGTCTTGTGGCCGAGCCGAGATTGATGTTATTGCTCTGGCGGAAGCGACAAGCCAGTACCTGGAAAGGGTGACTAAACCAATCAAGGTAGCCGTAATGGGGTGTGTTGTTAATGGGCCTGGCGAGGCCAGGGATGCCGATGTGGGAATTGCCGGTGGCAAACATAGAGGTGTTGTATTTCGCAAGGGCGAAATAGTAACTACTGTGCCTGAGAAGGATCTACTACAGGCTTTAATCGCAGAGATAGAGAGGGGAACTTAATGCGTTTGTCCAGATTATTTGGCAAGACAATGAGACAGGTGCCGACAGAGGCTGAAAGTATTAGCCATCAGCTATTGCTTCGAGCGGGCATGATACTTCAGGAAACGACTGGCGTTTATATTTACCTGCCTCTGGGCTGGAGGGTATTTGAGAAAATAGCCATGGTGATCAAACAGGAGATGGATAGAATTGGGGGACAAGAGTTAATGCTGCCAGTGCTACAGCCTTTTGATCTGTGGGAGCGATCGGGTCGATATGTTTCCTTCGGCTCATCTTTATTTACGGTGACAGATCGCAGGGAGCGGAAACTTGTTTTGGGTCCGACCCATGAGGAAGTGATTACCGAGCTTGCTCACCGGTGTGTACAGAGCTATCGTGATTTACCCCTGCTTCTTTATCAGGTGCAAACCAAGTTCCGTGATGAACCTCGTCCCCGTGGAGGATTAATTCGAGTACGTGAGTTTGCTATGAAGGATATGTATAGTTTTGACACCGATGAGGCAGGATTAGCAAAGAGTTACGAGATTGTGAGCCAGGCTTATAAAGTTATTTATACTCGCCTTGGGTTGCCAGTACAGATGGTCGAGGCTGATAGTGGTGCCATAGGAGGGAAAGACTCTCATGAGTTTATGGTAATCGCTGACAATGGAGAGGACGATATAATCTCTTGTCCTGCCTGTGGTTATAGTGCTAATGCCGAGAAGGCGCAGAGCGCGAAGGTGGATGAGAGTGGTGGACTTCCCCTCCCGCTGGAAGAGATAGCAACTCCAGGGAAGAAGATGATACAGGAGGTAGCCAGTTTTCTGGATATTCCTGCCTCCAGGACTCTTAAGGTTGTATTTTATTCTGCTGATGGCGAGTTTACGCTAGTAGTTATTCGCGGCGATTTAGAGGTCAATGAGACCAAGCTAAGGAATATATTGAAGTGTTCGGAGTTACGGCTGGCTACTGAAAGTGAGGTAAAAGGTGCGGGAATGATAACTGGCTTTGCCTCGCCATTAAATGTTAGGAATGTCAAGGTTGTTGCTGATGACTCTATTACATTGGGATCTAACTTTGTTGCTGGCGCTAATAAAGAGGGATTTCACTTTAGAAATGTCAACTACCCGAGGGATTTCCATGTCGATGTTATGGGCGATGTGACGTTGACCAAAGCTGGCCATATATGTCCTATGTGTGGGGGTGAATTAATTGCATATCGTGGTATTGAGGTGGGACATGTATTCAAACTGGGTACATTTTTAAGTGATAAGTTTAATGCCTCATTTTTAGATCGAGATGGTGTATCTAGGCCACTCGTTATGGGATGTTATGGAATGGGCCTGGGGCGTTTACTAGCGGCTATTGTAGAGCAGAAGCATGATGATAAGGGGATTATCTGGCCGGCATTGGTTGCCCCCTACCAGGTTTATCTCTGCCCTCTTTCTGGATCTGACCCCAAGGTTGCCTCGCTTGCGGAGGAAATTTACGGAGAGCTACAGGCGCAGGGTATTGAAGTTCTCTTTGATGATCGCAAGGAATCTCCAGGAATTAAATTTAACGATGCTGATTTGTTGGGCATTCCATTAAGGCTAACATTATCGCCACGTACTGTTAAGAATGACAGCATAGAAGCGAAGTGGCGATGGGAGAAGCAATTTCAGATGTTGCCCCTGGAGAATTTACCTTACAGCGTTGTACAGCTATTTCAGGATATTTAGCTTGTTTTGAGTTAGTTAATACCAGATTTTGGTACCATTCAATGGGTTCTTCAGATAGCTGCTATGAATCTGCGTTTATCACGCATGCTGGTTAAGTTCCTGAGATAAAAATCAGCTTCTCAATTTTGCTCCCAGTGCCCGATCTAGCTGGTGTAGTATTTGCTGTTCAATTTGGTTAGCCTCAGCATCGGTTAAGGTCCGATCAGCAGATTGATATACAATTCTCAGGGCAAGGGATTTTTTGCCTTGTGGTATTTGTTTTCCCTCATATATATCAAACAGAGTTACTGTTGTTACGAGAGGAAAACCGCGAATTATTTTATCTGCCCTCTGGTAATCCATGTCCTTGTCTATGACCAGCGCTAGATCTCTGGTGATACTGGGAAAGCGGAATATGGAATTGTAGGTTACTGCTGAGGTTATTTTGTCCAGCAACTTATCGATGTCAATTTCAGCAAGACAAGCAGAAGAGGAAAGGTCAAATTCTTGTGTCACCCGGGGATGCAAGTCTCCGATAATTCCTATTTTGTCACCATTAACCATTATGCTGGCGCTTCTGCCCGGAAACAGGTTTCTGTCTTTGCAAGGTTCGAAACTTGCGTGCAGTTTTAGTCGAGACAGGAGGTTTTCCACTATGCCTTTAGCATCGAAGAAGTCCAGCATCCCTGAGTTATTATGCCATGACAATTCCTGTCTTGGGCCACTGAGTCCAAAACAGAGCATTTCTTTCTCTTCTGGTAGCGATCTGGAGTCAGGGGCAGTAGCATCAGCGTGTGGCAAGAATATCTTGCCGATCTCGAATATTCTTATGCCAGATTCGTAGTTTTTTTGGTTGTATGCCATTGTGGTCAACAAGCCAGGTTGCAGGGAAGTACGCAGGTATTCCTGCTCTCTGCTCATGGGATTGGCTATCTTCATAGGTGTAACATCTTGTTCCAGTGAAGGAGAAAGTTTTTCTGTTTTCTCGCGGCTGATCAGTGAATACGTTAGAATCTCGTGACAGCCGCAATTTGTCATAATGCTGCGTAACTTTTGTTTTAGATTGAGCATCTCGGAAGTTTCACGCCGAGGCAGGGAGGAACTCAGGCTTGCCCTGGGAATTTTGTCGTAGCCGATAATGCGCAGGATTTCCTCGATAATATCAGCCACACAATTTATATCGCTACGCCAGTAAGGGGTGGTGATAAAAATACGAGAGTCCGCTGTGTTTTTCTGGCACTCAAAACCTAGAGATCTGAGGGCTTTGAGCATTTCTTCAGGAGCGACCTTGAAGCCACTAATCCTCTTTAGTTCTTGAGGGGAGATAGACAGTTGCTTGGGCATTACTTTTTCTGATTGGATATCAATGATACCTTTATGCGCTTTGCCTCCAGCCAGGTTTACCAGAAGCTGTGTAGCTCGTTGTAGTGCTATCAGTGGAAGTCCAGGACTTAATCCTTTGTCAAAACGAGTTGATGCTTCGCTCTGCAGGTTAAGTTGGGTGCAGCCCTGGCGAATGGTAGCACGATTGAAATTTGCTGATTCTAGCAATATAGAAGTGCTTTTTTCTGTTATTTCGGTTCTCAGGCCGCCCATGATTCCGCCAATGGCAATGGGGCTCTCGCTGTCCGCGATAACAAGTATGTTGGGGGTGAGTGTGTGTTCTGCTCCATCCAATGTTGTTAACGTTTCTTTGTCTTTAGCCCGGCGAATGATGATTTGCTTACCACTAATTTTGTGATAATCAAATGTGTGCAGAGGTTGTCCGTACTCCAACATTACGTAGTTGCTAATGTCAACAATATTGTTGATTGGCTTCATGCCGTAGCTGGCTAGGCGTTGCTGTAACCAGTCAGGGGAAGGACCTATGGTGATATCTGTTACCAAACTAGCACAGTATCTGGGGCAAAGGGTTGGGTCTTCGATATCTATGGAAATAAATGAATTTATATCAGGATCGGTTTCTTTATAGTGAACTTCGGGTAAATGAAGCTTCTCTCCAGTGAGGGCAGCAATTTCTCTGGCTATTCCAATCATAGATAGGCAATCAGAGCGATTCGGGGTGACATCCAAATCTAAAATTGTATTACCCAGATAGTTACTAAGTGGGGCCCCAAGGGGGGCATCTGGGGGGAGTATCATGATACCCTCATGTTGGTCAGAAATGCCCAGTTCCTTCTCGGAGCATACCATGCCATTGGAGGCGACACCGCGAATTTTGGCCGACTTTAGCATGACAAGTTTCCCAGTATGAGCATCTACCAATTGAGCTCCTACTTTGGCAAAAGGAACCTTCTGTCCAGTAGAAATGTTAGGGGCACCACAGACGACGCTTACCTGCTCGTCGCCCAAGTTAATAGTGGCAAGTTTTAACCGATCAGCGTGTGGGTGAAGCTGTATGTCAGTTACCTCTCCTATGAAAATGTCTGCCCATTTTCCGCTTGAGGGGTTGATATTCTGTGTCTCGATTCCTGCCATAGTTAGTTTATTTGCTATTACCTGAGGCGCTAGCTTGATGTCTACATATTGGTTAAGCCACTTTATTGGAGCCTTCATTTTACTTATCTATTTAGACACCTAGAATTGTTGTAGAAACCGGAGATCATTACGGTAGAACAAGCGAATGTCATCAACGCCGTATCGGAGCATGGGTATACGCTCAATACCTAACCCGAAGGCGAAGCCACTGTAAATATCGGGATTGATATTTGCCCGTCTGAGCACATCAGGATGCACCATACCTGCTCCCAGGATCTCAAGCCAGCCACTATAATTACATATGCGGCAACCAGAGCCGTGGCAGGACAAGCACTCGATAGCTACCTCTACTCCTGGTTCCACAAAAGGAAAGTAGTCACACCTGAAACGTATCCTTATCTCTTTGCCAAAGAGGCTATAACACAGCTCGAATAATGTATCCTTTAAGTTGGCCATGGTTACATTTTTATCTATGGCCAGGCCCTCTATTTGATAGAACATAGATTCGTGGGTCGCATCTGTTGCTTCATATCTATATACTCGCCCAGGAGCTATCACCCGTATTGGCGGACGAGTTTTTTCCATGACTCTAATTTGTGTTGGCGAGGTGTGAGTACGTAAGAGTCGGGAATCTTTTCCTGAAGTATCTATCCATAGAGTGGCGAACATGTCTCGCGCTGGATGCCACTGGGGGATATTTAAGGCTTCAAAATTATAATAGTCCCATTCAACGTCAGGTCCCTCGACAATCTGGAAACCCATATTACGTAGTATGTCGCAAATCTCCTCTAGTGTTTGAGTTATGGGATGGATATGCCCACTGGAGATGGGTCGGCCAGGTAAGGTGACGTCCAGCTTATCTTGTTGCAGGGAAGACAAAAGCGAAGCTTCTTGAAGGGTATTTCTCTTTTCTGCCAAGCTTGATTCTAAGGCTATTTTAACCTTATTAGCTTGGGCACCTACCTCTCTGCGTTCCTCGATGGGCAGCTTGGCTAGAGAATGTAATATCTGCGTTAGTTTGCTTTTCTTACCCAGGAAGCGTATTTTCCACGAGTCAAGATCCTTGATGTTATTGATCTTGACCAGTTCTTCTATTGCTTCGGCACGAAGCTCTCCAAGCTGTTTCGCCATTACTCTCTTTTTGAGGAAACAAGATCAACTAATTGAGCAAAACCATTGGAGTCTGTGACTGCCATTTCAGCTAGCATCTTGCGGTTAATTTCCAAATTTGAACGTTTTAAGCAAGCTATAAATTGGCTGTAGGATAAGGCTCCTTGAGAATGAAGGGCTGCATTAATCCTGAGAATCCATAGCCTTCTAATATCACTTTTGCGCTCGCGGCGATGGCGGTAGGCATAGTCTAGCGAGTGGAGCATGGATTCATGGGCAACCCTGTAGTGCAAACGCCTTGACGCCCTATGCCCCTTGGTTAGTTGAAGCACCTCCTTGTGGCGTTGATGAGTTATTTTTCCACTCCTAGCACGTGGCATAGTATCCTCCTTTAATTCTGCAATTATCGCAATCGTTTACAGATTGTATGGTATAAGTTTCCTAATCCTCTTTTTGTCTGCTGTTGATGCTGGTATTAGTTCACCGTAAAGACGTTTGGTTCTGGCAGCCTTTTTCCTGCGCAAGTGACTTTTACCGCATTTAGTGCGCATCAGTTTGCCGCTGCCTGTTATGCTAAAGCGGCTTTTTGCTCCCTTGTGTGTCTTGAGTTTTGGCATCTGTTTTCACCTCTTTGGGTTTTCTATTAGATTTAGGAGAGAGAGTCAGAGATAAAGTTCTCCTATCTTTGGTTGGGGTACTTGTACCTGCAGCTATATCGTCCAATGATTCAGTTACCTTACGTAGCACTTTTAAGCCCAGCTCCGGATATACTATCTCACGCCCCCTGAAACGCACTACCAATCTGAGCTTATTGCCATCCTCCAAAAACCGCCGGGCCATTTTAAGCTTTGCCTGTAGGTCATGCTCTTCAATTTTTGGTCTCAAACGCAGTTCTTTAAGCAGCCCAGTTTTTTGTCCTCTTTTAGCCTTTCTATCTTTTTTTGTTTGCTCATATCTGTATTTGCCATAATCCAGGACCCGACAGACAGGGGGAGTAGCTGCAGGAGACACTTCTACTAGATCCATCTCAGCTTCTTTGGCAACTTGCAATGCTCGTGGGAAAGACAATATGCCCAACTGCTCCCCGTCTTTTCCTATAAGACGAACCTCCCTAGCTCGGATTCTGTAATTTACTGCTAATTGTTTAACTATACCTGTTCACCTGCTAGAATCAAGATTTAGCTTTCACTGCTGCCTGAATTGTAGTTATCACTTGCGATAGGCTCTGTGAGCTTGAAGATTTACCATTTCTCAATCGCAGTGATATTGTATCAGAATTCATCTCTTTATCTCCGATAATGATCATATATGGGACTTTTTGAAATTGAGCCTCTCTTATTTTTAGGTTCATTCTTTCTGAACTATCATCAACCTGAATTCGAAAGTTCTCGTCTTGCAGCGCTTTTTCTATCTGGCGAGCATAATCGATGTGGCGATCTGCTATGGGGATGATGGTTATCTGCACTGGTGCTAGCCACACAGGGAAAGCGCCCCCGTAGTGTTCGATTAGACAGGCTAGAAAGCGTTCCATGCTACCCAGGACTGTACGATGTATCATTGTAGTTTGATGCTCCATGCCATCATCGCCGATATAAGTAACATTGAAACGCTGGGGTAAGTTAAAATCAACTTGGATTGTAGGCCCTTGCCATGCATGTCCCAGAACATCCTTGAGCTTGATATCAATCTTTGGCCCGTAGAATACCCCTTCACCTGGGTCTTCCCTGTAGTTCAATCCCAGGTTTTCTAGAACTTGGCTTAGTGAATTTGTCGCCCTGTTCCACATTTCGAGAGTGCCGGCGTATTTCTCGGGACGTGTTGATAGCAATAATTCATATTCGCTGAACCCAAAGCTGGACATCATAAACTGGGCTAACTTTACTACATTTGCTACCTCTGCCTCAATCTGGTCTGGACGACAGAATATATGCGCATCATCCTGAGTAAATCCGCGCACTCTGGCTAATCCATAGAGTACTCCGCTTCGTTCATATCTATATACAGTACCAAGCTCAGCGTAGCGCAACGGTAGGTTTCTATAGCTGCGCAGTCGACTTTTGTATATCAAGATGTGTGCCAAGCAATTCATTGGTTTGAGTAGATATTCTTGACCCTCAATAACCATAGGGGGGTACAGGTAATCATGATAAAAATCCCAGTGACCACTAGTTTTCCATAGCCCCTGTTTGGCAATGTGTGGCGTATATACCAGGTCATAACCTCTTTTGCTATGCTCCTCTTTCCAAAAATCCTCAATTACCTGGCGGATTCGAGCTCCTTTGGGGTGCCAGCAGATAAGCCCAGGGCCAATTTCCTCATGGATACTGAAAAGATCAAGTTCCTTGCCCAGCTTGCGATGGTCTCTCTTGACTGATTCTGCCTGGAGAGCCATGTAGTTATCCAAATCTGACTGGCTTTCGAAAGCCAGTCCATAGATTCTTTGTAGCATGGGGCGGCTTTCGTCTCCGTGCCAATAAGCTCCTGCTATGCGAACCAGCTTGAACGCCTTTACGTTTGCCGTAGAGGTTACATGAGGGCCCCGACATAGATCAGTGAAGTCTCCTTGGCGGTAGATGCTAACCGTTGGCCCGGGCAGATCGCTGATTAATTCTAGTTTGTATGGTTGGTCAGCGAATATTTGGCGTGCTTTTTCCTTGGTTATATCCTCCCTGATGAAAGGAAGATTGGCAACAATAATCTCATGTATCTTGGCCTCAATAGCAGGTAGATTTTCCAATGTCAATGGTCGAGGTAACTCGAAGTCATAGTAGAAACCATTTTCTATGGAGGGACCTATACCGAATTTGGTGTCAGGAAAGAGCGATTGTACAGCCTGAGCCATTATGTGAGCAAGAGAGTGACGCATGATAGTCAGCGTCTCTTTAGTATCTATTGTGCTGCCGGCGTTAGTGTCAATCATTTTTGTGTAAGCTGGTCAGTGCTATCCTTGTGGTCTCCCATCTAAATGCAACTTATCCTTTTTATCCTCGCTGGATAGTGGTGGGCGGTACTGGATTTGAACCAGTGACCTCTGCGATGTCAACGCAGCGCTCTAACCACTGGGCTAACCGCCCCCACGTGTGGCCAATTATAACAAATTCCCCCACAAGACACGAACGAGTAAAGAGAGATGATATAACAACATCAAGAGGCCAATCGAATTGACCTCTTGATGTTTTACAGACAGATTTCACGATAGGGTGCTATTTCTGAGTGTAGTCGTAAACGCCCTTACCGGTTTTCCTTCCGAGGCGACCAGCCCTGACTAGCTGGACCATGAGGGGAGCGGGGCGGTATTTGTCTCCCATCTCCTTATGGAAATAGTTCATGACGTTGACCATGATGTCGAGACCTATCATGTCAGCCAGCGCTAGCGGTCCCATGGGGTGATTCCAGCCGAAGTGCATTGCCTTGTCGATGTCTTCAGCACTGGCTATGCCTTCACCCAGGGCAAAGAAGGCTTCATTTATCATAGGACAACCAATGCGGTTGCCACAGAAGCCGGCGCTATCCTTAGCGACCACGGGTTCCTTTCCCATTGCCTTACCAACAGCAACTACATTGTTGAGGGTTTCCTCAGAGGTATCAATACCCTTGATAATCTCTACCAGTTTCATAAGGAAGGCAGGGTTCCAGAAATGCATGCCAATGACCTTATCCTGTCTTGAAGTGGCAGATGCTATCTCTGAGATGCTGAGACCTGAGGAGTTGCTGGCCAAGATAGTGTCCTTGGGACATATCTCATCCAACTGCTTGAAGATATCCTTCTTCAAGTCTATAATTTCAGGAACTGACTCAATTACCAGGTCAGCATCTGCGACTGCTTCCTTGAGGGAAAGACTGGTGGTGATTCGGGACATGATGACATCCATGTCGCCCTGAGACATTCTCCCTTTCTCTACACTGCGCCCCAGGTTTTTCTTAATGCTGTTCATGCCACGATCGAGGAATTTCTGGTCGATATCATACATGGTCACCTTGAAGGTGGATTGAGCAGACACCTGAACAATACCATTTCCCATGGTGCCCGCACCCAGAACTGCAATTTTTTTGATTTCCATAGCAAATCCCTCCTTCTTCCTATTTTATTTTATAGTGTTCGGGATATAACCAGCCTCTGTATTTCGTTGGAGCCCTCATATATCTGCAGGACTTTGGCATCTCTCATCTTTTTCTCTACTGGGTAGTCCCTGCAGTAACCGTAACCACCGAAGACCTGTACGGCGTTGGTTGTTACTGCCATGCCCACGTCAGTGGCGTAACATTT
>JAUXIH010000033.1 GCA_030621105.1 Dehalococcoidia bacterium
GTACTCCGTCTCTACAAGTTTACCTTCATCAATTAATTTTCTGACTATATCCCAACTAGCTGAGGCTTTACGCAGGAACTCGTCAACTCCCTCTGCTCTCATGGGATGTACCGAGGTAATGCCGAGCAAATCCCTCTCCACATCACCGCTAAAAGCAAAAGCACTGCCCTCATACCCAATTAAATACTCCACACTGGCTACGCTTTGACTGAAGATGTGGTACGCCATGCTTATTGACTGCTCATCAGCGGCCTGTACTCCCTGCTTTGCCGGTGGCCGTGTAGGAATAGCAAGATAAGCTCTGTCCGGTTGTAACCTCTCTAGAAAATTAGCTATACCTTCAATTTCTTCACGACTATCATTCATCCCCTGAATAAGCATGGTTTCAGTAGTTATCTCACCATGAAAACTGTGGGCAAATTCGAGCATGCCCTGTAGAATTTCCGCCAGTTGCAAAGATTTGTGAGGCCTATCAATCTGGTGCCATATTGCCTCGGAGATGGCATCTATTTTCAGGGAAATCCAGTTAGCCCTTGCCAAATCGCACCTGACATCCTGACGATATAATAGAGATGAGTTGGTAATAACAGCAATATTAATGCCCAGAGGTTGCAGCCTCTCGATTTCTTCGCCGAGACGAGCATCCAAGGTGGGTTCCCCATCAGGAACAAAAGTTAGATAATCCACTGGTTCGTTTCGGGCCTTAGCCTGTTCCAGTCTTTGCTCAACATCACCTATCAAGTCATCTGTCTCATAGAAATAATCACGCTTCGCCTGCATGGTCAAAGTTCTCCCCAGCTGGCAATACACGCATGCATAAGTGCATATTTTGGGGGGAATGTTATTTATCCCCAGACTGCGTCCTAAGCGCCTGGAGGGAACTGGACCAAAAGCTTTCATCATTACATCCATATAAAATTTACCACATAGCTCCCTTTTGCTGCTCAGGATACTTTATCAAGCAATACGTCACGCAAATATTGTCCAGTGATCGAAGTCTTTGAGCATGCCACTTCCTCTGGAGTGCCAGCAGCTAAGAGATAACCTCCTCTATCACCAGCTCCCGGCCCCAAATCAATAACCCAGTCAGCATTCTTGACTACATCCAAGTGATGCTCAATAACAACCACTGTATTGCCAGCATCTACCAGTCTGTGTAATACCAGTAGCAGGCAAGCAATGTCGGGAAAAGAGAGACCTGTAGTCGGCTCATCAAGAATGTAAAGGGTGTTACCAGTAGCACGCCGGGATAACTCACCGGAAAGCTTTACCCTCTGCGCTTCCCCCCCAGACAAAGTGGGCGCTGGCTGCCCCAAACAGATATATCCTAAGCCAACATCCCGAAGCGTCTCCAGTCGATTCCTCACCTTGGGAAAATGTTCAAAAAAGGACAAGGCTTCATCCACAGTCATGTCCAAAATTTCGGCGATGTTTTTACCCCTAAAATATATCTCCAGGGCCTCTCGATTATACCTCTTCCCAGCACAAACCTCGCAGGGAACAGTGACACTGGGCAAAAATTGCATCTCAACCTGAACATAGCCAGCCCCCTGACAGGCCTCACACCTGCCACCCTTGACATTAAAAGAGAAGCGCCCCATGGAATAACCACGCATCCTTGCCTCAGGAACTTGAGCAAAAAGCTCCCGAATAGGGGTAAAAGTCCCGGTATAGGTAGCAGGATTACTGCGCGGCGTACGACCGATCGGAGACTGGTCAATATTAACCACCTTATCAATATGTTCTATACCCAGAATCCCGTCACACCTGCCTGGTATTTCCTTGGCCCGATAGAATGCTCGGGCTAACATCTTATAGAGCACCTCATCAATAAGAGAGCTCTTGCCACTCCCCGACACTCCCGTAATACACACAAGTTTACCTAAAGGTATACACACATCTATATGCTTGAGGTTGTTTTCCGCAGCTCCCCGAATTAGCAACTCCTTTCCTGAATCAGGGCGGCGCTGTCGAGGTACTGGTATCTCCTTAACCTTGCTAAGATATTGCCCCGTTATTGACTCAGGAGAATTCACGATATCTGATAAACTGCCACAAGCCACGATTTCTCCCCCTTGTTTACCAGCGCCCGGCCCCATATCAACAATGTGATCAGCAGATCTCATCATAGCCTCATCATGCTCCACCACAATCACAGTATTATCTAAATCTCGAAGTCGTTTAAGTGTCCCAATAAGCTTAGATCCATCAGCAGGATGCAAACCAACCGTTGGCTCATCACAGATATAAAGAACACCGGTAAGCCCACTCCCAATCTGGGTAGCCAGCCTTATTCTCTGTGCTTCTCCTCCACTCAGAGTCGTAGATCTTCTGTCCAGAGTGAGATATCCCAAGCCTATACCTTGAAGGAAGCCTAACCTGCTATGAATTTCTCGGACAATTTGATCAGCTATGGTGATTTCTCGTGAACTAATGTGCCCAGACAACTGCTTCACCCATTCTAGTGCCCCCACAATCGATAGAGCAGCAACCTCCATAATGTTGTCGCCAGTAACACTAACAGATAGTGACTCTGGCTTTAACCTTTTTCCCTGGCAGGTGGAACATGGCCGAGATAACATATACCTTCCGATATCAACCCTGACACTATCGGATTCAGTTTCCCTGAACCTTCGCTCCAGATTAGGCAGCACCCCTTCAAAACTAGTGTAGTGCTGCTGCATCCTGCCATGACTATCCAGATATCTGACAGGAAGCTCCTCTCCATCGTTGCCATAAAGAATTAACTTCATCTGTTCCCTAGTTAAATCCTTGACCGAGGTAAATAAAGAAAACCCAAAACGTTGTGCCAAGAAACTAAGTACATTCTGATACCAAGAGCTCATAATTCCATTCCGCGACCATGGCACAATAGCCCCTTCGGCAAGACTTAATTCTTTGTCAGGTATAACAGAATCAGGATCAACCTCCAGTTTATAGCCCAAGCCACCACAAGCAGGGCACGCACCATGGGGGCTATTAAAACTAAACGTCCTGGGTTCAATCTCCCCCAAGCTAATACCACAGTAGGGGCAAGCAAAATGTTCAGAAAAAAGTGACTCCAGGCCTCCAGTAGCAGAAACATGAATCACGCCAGAACCAAATTTAAGCGCTGTCTCCACAGAATCCGCCAAGCGATTAGCGTTATCAGCCAGACCAGCTTGTAGCCGGTCAACCACGACCTCTATGGAATGCCTCTTATTCTTATCCAGATAAAGCTCATCAGAGAGGTCATGTATCTGGCCATCAACTCGAGCCCTGACGAAACCTGCCTTCTGTAAACCCTGAAGCATAGACCGAAACTCCCCTTTACGATCTCTAACCAAGGGACCCAGAATCATGATATGCTGGTCCGCTGGTATTTCCTGGATGGCATCAACAATCTGCTGTACCGTCTGGCGATGAACTTCACGGCCACACTTGGGACAATGAGGATGTCCGATGCGGGCAAACAGAAGGCGCAGGTAATCATAAATTTCGGTTACTGTACCTACAGTGGATCGTGGATTGTGAGATGGCCCCTTGCGGTCAATAGATATAGCTGGACTCAATCCTTCAATGTAATCAACATCCGGCTTGACCATCCGTCCTAAGAACTGGCGAGCATAAGCGGAAAGAGACTCAACATACCGGCGTTGGCCTTCAGCATATATAGTATCGAAGGCTAATGAACTCTTACCCGAACCAGAAACACCAGTGATCACCACAAGCTTATTCTTGGGTATGGTCACATCTATTTCTTTCAGGTTGTGCTCCCTGGCACCCTTAATAATTATTGTAGCTGGCATAACAACTCATTGTATTCTAGCACCCGCATTAATCCCTATCCAAAAACTGGCATCTGGACAATTTTTCTTTCATCACACAAATTTATGCTGTGGACAAATCCTTCGCAGATATAGGACACCCACCCCCAGAGTAAAATAAGAGAAAAACGAAGCCCCTTGGCTCTCACCAAGGGGCTTATCAAAGGCTAGCTAAACGCTATGTGAGTTGTTACTAGATCCATAAGGGACAAAGTACCAGAGTCACTGTAGCTATAAGCTTAGCCACAATGTGCAGGGAAGGACCAATTGTATCCTTAAGAGGATCACCTACGGTATCACCCACCACACCAGCCGCATGAGCAGGTGAACCCTTGGGCAGAACATTTCCGTTCTCATCTTTAAGCTGTCCATCCTCAATATACTTCTTGGCATTATCCCACGCACCACCAGCATTATTCATGAATGAGGCCATAAGAATCGAGGCAATAGTACCCACCATAAGAAAGGCTCCCACTGCCATGGGGGCATCATAACCAGGGATAAGTTTAAAGACAACTCCTACCAGGATAGGAAGAAGTATCGGGAGCATTCCAGGGAGAATCATGCCTTTTAATGCTGCCCTGGTAGTGATATCAACAGCTCGAGCATAATCAGGCTTAGAAGTTCCAGCCATAATTCCTGGGTCAGATTTTATCTGGCGGCGAACTTCGTCAATAATCTTGCTGGCTGCACTGCTAACTGACTTAAGCCCCCAGGAACTAAACAGAAACACCATCATGATAGCAACAACAGCGCCAATGAAGACCTCAGGACGAACAAGATTCACGTCAAAAATGATTCCCTCCTTGCCTTGAAAAAGCAAGACCCGGTCAAAATAAGCCTGAAAGAGCAGAAATCCAGCGAGGCC
The DNA here is from genome assembly GCA_030621105.1 of Dehalococcoidia bacterium. GTDB lineage: Bacteria > Chloroflexota > Dehalococcoidia > GIF9 > AB-539-J10 > JAGGVQ01. Next base: position 4,675 of record JAUXIH010000033.1, read on the forward strand.
TGCTGAAATCATGGCATACCCCTTGGTCAAAGCCTTGGTGGTGTTTCCGGTAGCATCGAGGTGGTCTGTGATTCTCCTGATATCAGCACCCGCATGAGTAAACTCATTAATCCCATTGGCATTATCTGTTATGGGTCCAAAGGTATCCTCAGCCAGAATAAAAGGACAGGTCATCAACATTCCCATAGTAGCTACTGCAGAGCCATAAGCACCACTTATCCACCAGGGAAGATCCAATCCAGCATTTGTGCCAAACCAGTACGAGACGAGAAGGGCAACACCAATAAGCAATGCAGTGGGTAGAACGGTTTCAAAGCCTGCAGACATACCTGTTACAACAGTGGTTGCCGGGCCAGTTTTGCAAGCCTCAGCAATACTTTTGGTTGGTTTGAACCGAGCCTCTGTATAGTATTGCGTAACGTACACAACAAGCACGCTGATCAGCAGTCCAATAAGACCAGCTCCCATGAGCCAGAGCCAGCCCGTGGGAAGCATGGGAGCAAACATCACCCTGGAGACAATAAATACTCCCAGAGCGCTAAGCCCTAGGGCAATATAATAACCACGATTAAGAGCATTCATCGGATTCTCAGTTTCCCCACGTGCATGTACACCCAATATGCCAAACATACTGGCAATGATACCAAACCCACGAATGACCAGGGGAAACAGTACCCATCCAACAGCAAGAGTAGGAGAGAAACCTGCTTTCAAACTAGTTACGTATAGGGCCACGCCTATTATCATAGCCCCGATATTCTCAGCCGCCGTTGATTCAAACAAATCTGCTCCACGGCCAGCGCAGTCGCCTACATTATCTCCTACCAGGTCAGCAATAACTGCTGCATTGCGAGGATCATCCTCGGGAATTCCTGCCTCAACCTTTCCCGCGAGGTCAGCCCCCATATCAGCAGCCTTGGTATAAATACCACCCCCAAGCTGTGCGAACAGGGCTACCATGCTAGCTCCAAAGCCAAAGCCAACGATTAGGTGAGGGGCAATCTCAGGGTGACTAGCACCTCCAAATGCAAAGAATATTGCCGTTACTCCCAGCAGACTCAGAGCAATAACCAGAAATCCCGAGACGGCGCCACCACGAAGTGCCACCCTGATCGCCTGATTTAGCCCATGGTGCGAAGCTGCAGCACAACGCACGTTGGACTTAACTGCAATTAGCATACCCACAAAACCAGAGAGAGCAGAACAAAAAGCCCCCGCCAAGAAGGCAACTGCAGTTCTCCACCCTAATCCAAAAGCTGTGAGCCCCAACATCTGCAACTCTTCCTCACTGCTCAACATTCCAAGGAGAACTCCAATACCTATCGCTACCGCCACAGCAGTTATGCCAATAGTGGTGTATTGGCGCTTGAGAAAAGCCCAAGCACCCTCTGTTATCATGGCATTGACATTCTGCATCTCCTTGCTGCCAGGATCGGCTCTCATGATATACCTGACAAGATATAAGGCGAAAAGCACACCAATGCCCCCCCCTACGAGCACCATCCAAAAAATCCCCGGAATTTGTGACATAGCCTAACTCCTTTCCATATAGTCCCAGTTCAATACAAATATGTGAAAACAAAAAGATGGGCACTCAACCAAAAATCGAGTGCCCATGTATTCGCTACTCCTCTCAAGCTTGCAGCACATCACAAGAGTCACAATTTAACACCAACGACCAATACCTGTCAATACCTTTTCCTTACTACCCAAGATGGCCTATCAGATTCACTCCGATAGCCTCTGTATCAAGGCCATGGTTAAATCCCCCCTGGTTCTCTCTACAGTGCCCCTCACTGCATCTGATGTATGCCTCAATCCATGAGTAAGAGCTTCAGGAAAGTCCATAAGCATCAGTACTCCATAAATATCATCCATGGTATTTAGCAAATCCTCTCCATGAGATAAGTCACCTCTGCGCAGGCAGTCAAGCAAATAGCGTCTGAGCTCGCCAACCGCTTCCCCCAGTCCATTCAGATAAGCTGCATGGCTGACCCCTATTTCATCAGGCCCGGGCATCTCCTCACCATATACCAACGCCAGAGAAATACACCCTTCAGCAAACTCCTTCTGTGCATCATGCACGAAACCTGAGTGGACTAATTCGTGATGCTTCCCAAAATCCTCATTTATGGAGTGCACCAACTCCTGGGTTGAATTAAGAAGTTCCCGAGCCTTGTCTTGTTCCTGACGGTGTACAGCTCGTATGGCATTAGCACTATTCCTAACAATCTGGCGGCACTGACATAGAATTTGTTCCCGCGCTCTCTCCTCAGTCTCAAAGAAATCAAAGGACTGTTTGGCAATAATATCTAACTCTCTCCTCACTACAACTCTCCTCCTGTTAAATCAATTTGAGAAATCAACTGCCTCGTGGCTCCAGCCACATCATCCTTAGCCAACACTGCATTGCTCACAGCGATGCAATCCGCACCAGCACTTACTACCTGATGAACATTATCCTCGTTGATACCTCCGATGGCAACCACAGGAAAACTGACCATCTGTTTAACCTGCCTCAACACAGGTATGCCAACAACAGCTGCACTCCTTTTCGTCGCCGAGGCAAACATCGAACCCACAGCAACATAATCTGCCCCACAGCTTTGTGCCTGAACTGCCTGAGGAACCGTATGAACAGAGCATCCTATAATCTTATCCAGAGGCAACTCACGCCTGGTTCCTACTAGAGGTAAATCCTCTTGGCCAAGGTGAAGCCCATCCGCATTCACCAACAAGGCCAAGTCAAGATAATCATTCACGATAAACAGGACACCCGCATCAGCACACAGGTCTTTGAGCTTTTGCGCTATATGAAACAATTCACGCTTGCTACCACACTTATCTCGAAGTTGAATCACATTGGCGCCACCTTGAATAACCTGAGTCGCTATTTCTACCACATCCCTCCCAGCTAAAGATTGCACATCCAAAATTACATAAAGCCCCAATAATCGCCCCAATTTATCTTGTCGCAGTACCTTACCCAGCAATTCCTGCTCCAGGGTATAAATGTTAAAGCGGGTTTGCTCGAACTTAGCAGAATCTAGACGCAGGGATAATTCAGGGAGTTTAGATAACTCTTCAAGAACACGCAGGGACTCCGTTGCTCGCTTAGCGTTAGCTCTAATCAATGCTGGTAAATTCGGCTGAGTTCGCTCCTGTGACCCGGAGGTAACACTACCCTTACAGGCACCAACATCATGTTCCGAATCTCGTTGAAATACAAGTGCTACACCCAAAGACTCGGCATTCTCAACTAAACTATGACGCAGATTTTTGAGTTGCCCGCTTAAAACATCATCCTCAAGGCTGAAACGAGCAACATCCTCGAGGAAACGTAAACCCTCAGAGGAACGATTGAGGCTGGCATCAATAATACGAAGATATAGGAGAGTCACTTTCACACTCCCAACTCAGGAGGTAAAACGCCTTCTCTGGCAGCGCAGATCTTCTCTTGAACCTTTGGAGGCATCTCTACTCCCATTTCTTTAACTCTCTGCTCTGTCCATCGCCCGATATTGCGGGGGTCTTTATAATAATCCTTATCCGCATAATTCCTCGGCGGACCACTCTCATCCCAGACAGCCTGCGTGGATTTATGACAAGCAAAACTCGAGATAACACGAACCATCTCAGCACTGCCACAAAAAGGGCATGTGGGCGCAACAGGAGCTGAGATATTCCTAACCAAGACACTGCTTCTCTCATGGCAGCGCTGGCAGAGAAACTCATAAATGGGCATGATTACAGAATATCCTAGCACGAGTAATAGACTAAATAAAATCAGTGTCCATCAATAATTTCAAATCACTCCTCCCCAACAGTTTGACCACTGGTGACTCTATTACCTATACTTTGCTAGCAGTAGTGGAGGGGTGACCGAGTGGCTTATGGTGACGGTCTTGAAATTCGTCAGTGCTCATCCCTCCCAGTTCCTCTAGCTACAATTTAGTGCTGTCCTGTTCAGGTGAAAAACTCACTTTGTATCTGGCTGTGCCTCCCTGTCTCACTGGGTGCTAAACAAAATGTCGGCAAAATGTCGGCAAAAAACAGG
>JAUXIH010000082.1 GCA_030621105.1 Dehalococcoidia bacterium
AACTGAAGCCATAAATGCCGGTTGTTACCACTCGCCGGGCTGGAATAAAGACTATCCCAAAATACAAATATTGACTATAGAAGAGTTATTACATGGCAAGACTGTTGATATGCCGCCACAAACCCAAACAAGTGTTACTTTTGCCAGAGCACCGAGAGTTTCCACAAAGGAACCGGGGAAGCAGTTAGGTATGAGCAGTGGCTAAAATATACGGATGGATGAAGAAATTGGGGAAAAAATCTGCGTCGAGCGTTTCTTGAATTGGTATAACAAACAGCACCAAAGGAACTATATCTATCAGAAAGCAGAGACTCGTTTCTCTGACCTGCGGGGTGAGTTGCGATGGGACTTTGTGGCTTACGAGCATGACAAGCCAGAGGAGTGGATTGGGGTCGAGGTGAAGGAGATAGCTATTGTGAGGGAAGATTATATACGGCTTAAATTTTGGCAGGACTTATGCTCATCAGAGTTAACCCCAGATTTAGAAGGTAGGGGAATTCAGGGAAAATTTGGTCTTATCCGCCCACCAGACTTTGATTTGAAACGTAGAGAGCACCCGGAATTTCGAGAAGCTTTTGTCGAGGTTTTGTGTCAAAAGGCGCCTAACATCGAGGTGAACGAGGCAATGGACATTGGCCCTAATATCGCAAGTAAATTTCGCAACTGGCCTAGAGAGAAAAGTCATGTGGATGAGTACGATAAATGGGGAGAATATCGTCCATCTAAGCTACTAATTACAAAACGTACAGGCTTAGGATGCAAGGTGAGTTTGGATACTGGCCGGTTACGCGCTGGGTTTCTGGGTGAGACACACAAAGAAGCTTTTTTTAATGACGCGTTTAGGATTAAAAATGGTGATATACGAGCAAATAAGCAACTCAGACTAGCTAAAGAATGGGGGGCAAGAGAGACCATCCTTTTACTTGCTTGTAGTTCATTTGTCTATCAAGACCTAATAGAGGATCCGGTACAAAATTTGGACCACCACCTTATTCCTCATATTGATTGCATTTACCATGTTGATATGGGTAAATGGGTAAAGGATAGAGTAGTGAAGATGTATCCTAGCTAGTGGTCAGTAGAGGGAGGCAAAAATATGGAATCAGGTATAAGAGAACTGGAAGAAAAAGGCAATGCAGTTAAAGCAGCTTCAAAGAAACTGGCTTTTCTGGCTACGGAAGTCAAGAATAAGGCTTTGCTTAATGTTGCTGAAGCTCTTATTGCCGGGCAAAACGAGATTCTGGCTGCGAACGACCTCGACTATAAGCGAGCTCAAGCTGAGGGGATGAGTGAGGCCATGCTTGACAGGCTTAAGCTATCGCCAAGCCGCCTGGAAGGAATAGCTCAGGATACGCGGGCGGTAGCTGCTTTGGCTGACCCGGTGGGTGAGGTATATGAAATGCGGACTTTGCCCAATGGCTTGCAAATAGGCAAGAAGCGAGTTCCTCTTGGTGTTATTGGAGCCATATATGAGAGTCGGCCCAATGTTACCGTGGACATTTCTGTTTTGTGTCTTAAATCGGGTAATGCCGTCATCCTTCGCGGCGGCAGTGAGGCACTGAATTCTAACAGGGCATTAGCTAAAGTAATCCAGCAAGCTTGCTACCAAGCGGGAGTGCCTCAGGGGGCTGTTCAGTTTATTGAATCTACGGAGCGGGCTTTGGTAAATAATATGCTTAAGATGAAGGGAGCGATTGACCTTATCATTCCTCGGGGTGGTGCTGGATTGATAAAGCTGATCTCGGAAAATGCCACTATGCCGGTAATTACCGGTGGCATCGGCGTTTGTCATACTTATGTAGATAGGAGTGGTAACTTGGAGAGGGCGGTGGCTATTGCTTACAATGCCAAAGTTCAGCGCCCCACCGTTTGTAATGCTTTGGATACTCTTCTGGTTCACAGTGAAGTTGCCGAAGTTTACCTGCCTCTAATTGCCAGAGAGTGGGCAAGAGCTGGCGTAGAAATGCACTGCGATGAGCGAGCGCTGGCTATTCTTAAACCCGTCCCCCCTCTAAAGCTGGTAGCGGCGCTAGATGACGACTGGGGTAAGGAATTCTTGGGCTTGACTGCTGCCGTTAAAGTGGTTGATTCTCTAGATGAGGCTCTAGCACATATTGACCTTTATGGCTCAGGTCATTCTGAGGCTATTGTTACCGAAGATTATTCAGCGGCGATGCGCTTTCTCAATGAGGTGGATGCGGCCTGCGTCTATGTCAATGCCAGCACTCGTTTCACCGATGGCGCTCAGTTTGGCTTGGGGGCAGAGATAGGTATAAGCACTCAGAAGTTTCACGCCCGTGGGCCCATGGCACTTAAGGAATTGACCAGTTATAAGTGGGTCATTTTCGGCAGCGGGCAAGTTCGCCCTTAGTGTAGCGTTTCTAGAGCGGCTTTTTGGGTATTAAAAAGTTGCCTAATCCCTTTCTCAGCCAGGGAAAGCAGGGGGGCGATGAGTTCTTTGGAAAAAGGCTTTGTTTCAGCGGTACCTTGGATTTCCACCAGTTCGTTTTTATCGGTCATAACTATATTGAAGTCAACCTCGGCACTGTAATCTTCTGCGTAGCATAGGTCGAGAAACATCTCACCGTCTACAATACCGAGGCTGGTAGCAGCTACTGCCTTGTATAGCGGCATAAACGGCAATACGCCTTGTTTTACCAGATTTTGGAAGGCTTGAAATAGAGCGACATAGCTGCCAGTAATGGCTGCGGTCCGCGTGCCACCATCGGCTTGTAGGACATCACAATCCACGATAAAGGTTTTCTCTCCCAGGGCGTCCAGTCTGGTGACGGCTCTCAGACTGCGGCCAATGAGACGCTGGATCTCCTGGCTCCTACCGGCTGTCCTACCTGGGAGGTTGCTGCGGGGAGTGCGTGTGAGTGTGGAGCGGGGCAGCATGGCGTATTCCGCAGTTATCCAGCCAGAGCCGCTACCTCTGAGAAAGTTGGGGACCCTTTCCTCCATACTCACTGCACAGAGCACCCTGGTTTGCCCCAGTTCTATTAAGGCTGAACCTTCGGCAAAAGCCAAGTACCTGGGTCTTATGTGCACCGGGCGGAGATCATCATCAGCCCGGCCGTCTATCCTGGGCATGGGTATTTATCCTCTCCTTTTCTGGCTTTTATTGTCAGAGTATATCATCGCTTATTGGCGGTAGCAATGCTGAAGGGGGAACTCAATGGTTTAACGCGAGATGATAATTTTAGTTTGCTTGGCTGGCGCGTGTGTTAGAATAAATGAAGTTTTTGCGGTGGGAGGCAACATGAATTACCGAAACATCATGATAGAAACCAGAGGAAATGTGGCGACCGTAACCCTTAATCGCCCCGAGGTGCGCAATGCTTTGAGCGGTGAGATGATGGACGAGTTGTTGGACTGCCTGATATATGTGGAAGAAAGCAGTGAGATTCATGTCTTGATTATTAAGGGTGCTGGAACCTCCTTTTGTTCGGGGCATGACTTATCTGAGTTGGTAGGTAGAGATGCGGCTTCTTACCGAGCTACCTTTGATAAATCGGTGAAGATAACAGAAGCTATCACTAACCTGTCAAAGCCTGTGATTGCCGCCGTTCATGGCTATGCCAGCGCTGCTGGCTGTCAGTTGGCAGTTGCCTGTGACCTCGTGGTGGCTTCAGATGATGCGCATTTTGAAACTCCGGGGGTGAAGATTGGGCTCTTTTGCATTACTCCTATGGTGGCTTTATCTCGCTCAGTAGGCAGGAAAAAAAGTCTGGAGATGTTGTTGACCGGGGAGCCGATAGACGCCAGGGAAGCGGAAAGAATTGGGCTGGTAAACGGGGTAGTTCCTCGCCAGAGACTCGAAGAGGCTGCTATGGAGCTTGCTGAAAAGATAGCCAGCAAGAGTGCCTTTACCGTTGGCTTTGGCAAGCGGACTTTCTATGCTGCAGCCGATATGGGATACGAAACGGCTTTCCGCTATGCTAAAGAGATGATGGTCTTAAACAATCTGGCTGAAGATGCTCAGGAGGGAATAAGTGCTTTCTTGGAGCATAGGATACCCGCCTGGAAGGGACGGTAGGCTGCTTTATCGGTTTCTTCAGCTACGGGTCTGATTCTGCCAGGCAACCGATAATTTTTGGTATGGTGTATGTAGCTATAGAGCGACTGGAACCGCCGCAAAGTATGGCTATTAATTTGCCCTGGCAAACTTCATCGGCAACTCGTTTGATTATCTGCACAATCTTGGGATGACAGTCCCTACTTATTCCTTTGTCTCCATATTCTCCCTGAGTGGCATCGTAACCAAATTCCCAGAATATGACCTCTGGCTTGAATTCTATCGCCCGTGGAATAAATTGTTGCTCTACTTTCTTAAGATATTCTTCATCTGAAGTGTAAAAGGGGATTTTGACATCAACATTATTGCTCTCATCACAGTAGTCCTGGAAACAGAAGCAGACGTGAAGCACATCCTTATCTTTTGCAAATATATCTCTGGTGCCGTCGGCGTGATGACAGTCAGTGTCGACGATTGCAAATCGGCGCATGCCATTTTGTCTGAGAGCGGCTATTGCCAGGGCAGCGCCGTTAAAGTAGCACATTCCGCCAAAGTAGTTTCGCCCGGCATGATGATCGCCGAAGCCGGTAAAAACGAAGGCATTATCAATATTTCCCCTCCAGATTTCTTGGGCGGCGTGGACTGTACCGCCCGCGGAATATGAAGCAGATTCGTAGTCCCCGGTTTTTCTAACCCGGTCTATCATTTCTTTGGAGTGAACAGTGAATAACAAAGCTTCAGGGATTGGTTCCAGATAATAAAGTCCATCCCTTACTTGGTAAACTGCATCGTAGTAATAGACATTGTTCTTTTCTAAGATGCCCTCTAATGCTTTAGGGAAGTCTCTGAGTCTCTCCCCCTGCTGGTAGTGGAAAAATATGCCCGTTCTCATCTTATAGTCTTAAATCTACGAAGCTACTCTGCTAGGGACTATGTAAGAGTATTACTTTCCTCTGTACTGCATATAAATTCCATTGGGGTATATAACCCACAGCTTGGTGGCGGTGATGAACTGCCCGCCGGGATGGCCTGGAGCCCAGTCGAGGTTGAGCCACATTTTACCATCAGCATCGGTATGATAGTTCATGGTTGATGAGTACTCATTGGTTGCCCATTCAAACTCCCTCTCTATTTCCTCGTCGCCCTTTTCCC
>JAUXIH010000121.1 GCA_030621105.1 Dehalococcoidia bacterium
AGGATAGATTGGATTGCTCTTGCCCTGGTTAAAAACTTGAAGTTGAACCGGGATGATAGGTTGATGGTGCAGTTGCCCAACTGTATTGAGCAAGTCTTGGTCCGCGTTGCCTGCGAAAAGGCAGGGGTTTTATCTATTCCCGAACTGACTACATTCCGCCAAGCTGAGCTGGTAGAAATTGCTAGCCGTACCGAAGCGGCAGGTATTGTCATCCCCAGACAGTATCGAGGCTTCGACCATTACCAGATGGTAAAGGAGCTCCAGGGGGATTTGCCGAATCTAAAGCATATTATTGTCGCTGGCGAAGATGTGCCTCAGGACTGTATCTCGCTGAAAGAGATGATGCATCTTACAGTAGAAGAGCTACAAGAGGTATTGGCGCATGCTGATAAGCAGGAATATGATGAGCTGGAGTCCAGGAGATTGGATGCTGTAGAAGAGGTTGGGTTTCTGATTACAACTACCGGTACCACTGGCCTTCCCAAGATTATTGAACACCGAATTGCCGCTCGTGAAATCTGGACGGCAAAGGCTCACGTCAGGAATTGGCAACTTGGTCTCGATGATTGTGTTCTTGCTATTGCTCCCCTAGCTGGGGCAGCAGGGGGTACACCAGCCTATGTTACTGCCCCAGTAGCTGGAGCCAAGATTGCTTTAGAGTATCAGTACCGGGGTGAGGAAACCCTTAAGTTCATGGAGGAGGAGAGGGTTACGGTTATCGCCCTTGTGCCAACCCAACTGGCAAGGCTGCTGGAGTTGCCCCTAGATAAATATGACCTGTCCTCCTTACGCATTATAAAGACTGCGGGGGGCTACCTGCCGCCTCCTTTAGCCAAGGAGGCTGAGGAGAGATTCCACTGCCCAATCCTCGGTACCTACGGGACCCAAGATACCGGGTCAATATCCGGGGTGCCTATAACTGCTTCTGAGGAGCAAAGATACACCACTGTTGGTAAGCTGCACCCCGGAATTGAGATAAAGATACTGGATGAAGGCGGCAAAGAGGTGGGGCTGGGCGAAGTAGGTACTCTCTGGTTCAAGGGCCCAGGCAACTCGATTGGTTACTATAGGGACCTTGAGAAGACCATGACCGAGGCCTTCGATAAGGATGGTTTTGCTACTCCCGGTGACTTGGTAACAGTTTCCGATGACGGATATTTGAAGATAATGGGCAGGAAGAAGGATATCATAATCCGTGGTGGACAAAATATTTACCCCAAGGAGATTGAAGACTATCTTTTAGCCCACCAAAAAGTGACTAACGCTGCGGTGGTGCCTATGCCCGACCCGGTAATGGGCGAGCGGGCATGTGCCTTTGTTACCATTAAAAAGGGAGAGCAGTTTACCTTTGATGAGATGGTTGATTACCTGAAGAGTAAGAAAATTGCCATGTTTAAGATTCCAGAAAGGCTAGAGGTGGTGGATAACCTCCCCTTAGTGGGGGAAAGTGGCAAAATAGATAAGAAGGCCATGGCTAAGATGATAGCCGATAAGCTAAGAGCTGAGGGTAAAATAAAATAAGAGGGCTTAATATTTATAAAGCTGGAGGGCAGAAGTTTATCCTGTTTGTATGCTGTGGTAATCGGGAAAGAAGCCTGATAGCAGAAAGGCGATTGCGGCAGAAACTTGCGGATAGTTTCTCGGAGTTGGTGGGGAAGGTAGTAATTGGGTCAGCCGGCATATTCCCGAGGGCTTATCTCAAGTATGCAGAGGGAAAAGGAATAACATTTGAGTATCCCCTTTTTGGCAAAAATCCTAACATTTATGCCATACAATATCTAGCCAAGAAGGGGATAGATGTATCTTCTTATCGTTCTAGGGAATTAACCCCAGACATGGTTAGGGAAGCAGATTTAATTCTTGCTATAGATCGGCGAATAAGGGATGAGATACTCCACTTCTACCCTGAGGCATCAGGTAGCGTATTTACCTTTAAAGAGTTTGCCTTTGGAGCTAGCCAGCCAGATTTAGACATTGGTGATTCTATGAAACTCCCGGATATTGATAAAAAAACAGGGGTCTGGATTTGGCCAGACGACTATCCTGCCAGTTACATTACGGAGATAGAGGAATGCCTATCTAGTGGCATGGGAAAGCTCGTTGAGCATATCCAAGAAAAATAATTGCGAGGTAGAGATGAACAAAGTGATTATTGTACTGGTAATGGCCGAGGAGAAATGGGAAGAGGCCGCTTTCTTGTGCCAGCAGATAGAATCACGTGGTCATAAGGCCAGGATTTTAGATATGGGTTTGCTAGAGGAGCCCCAAGGAACCTGCGATATTACCCGTGAAGAGGTTATATCACTTAGTGGGCGAGATACTAAAGAGGTTGCCCTTATAACTGATAGAGGGAAGCGAATGCCGATAATGGTGGATGGGGCTATACAAAAGGTTAGGGAACTGTACGCTGAAGGTAATATTGATGGAATTATAAGTATAGGCGGCACAACCGGGACCCAAATGGGGACCAGTATTATGAAGTCGCTTCCCTTTGGTGTGCCCAAACTGGCCGTTTCCAGCACCGCATCACTCCCCGGAATTGCCTCAAGGTATATCGGTACCGCTGATATTGCCCTGATGCACTCGGTGGTCGAAATTGCCGGGCTTAACAGCCTGATGAGGAACGTTCTCAGCAGAGCTGCGGCAGCTATTTGTGGAATGGTGGAAGGCTCGGCTAAAGTTCCTATCTCTCTCCCCGGCAAAGGCGAGAAACCCTTAATTGCAATGACGCATTTTGGGCCTTGTGAGGAGTGTGCGGTAAATGTGAGAAAGGGGCTTGAGGAAAGAGGATACCAAGTCGTTGGTTTTTCTGCCGCCGGTATTGGTGATAGGGCTATGGAGGGGATAATTGAGCGGCAAAATATCTTCGGGGCAGTAATTGACCTTGCCCCGGGTGGGGTGGGAGAGGAGCTGCTTGGCTTTAGCCGGACGGCAGGGCCTACCAGGCTTGAAGCCGCTGGTAAGAAAGGAATACCACAAATTATCGCTCCCTGTGCTGTAAACTGGGGCAGTCCACTTAAGAGGAAATATAAGCCAGAGTATGAATTGCGGAAGAAGTATCAATATGATGCTCTTCGCACCTTTGTAAAGTTATCTAAAGATGAGATGATTATGGTTGCAGATGCCATGGCAGATAAACTAAATAAGGCACGGGGACCGGTAAAGGTCTTAATTCCTCTCGGTGGCTGGTCATCATTAGATAGGAGAGGAACGGATTTCAATGAGCCAGAACTGGATAGAGTATTCGTTGACAAACTAAAGGAGAAGCTAAAGCAGGATATTGAGGTTAGAGAAGTGGATACTGATCTGGAGACCTCTGAGTTTGCTCAAGCAGTAGTCCAAGCGTTCGACGAGGTAATGGTGTCAAAGTAGGTGATATCAATGGCCAAGAAGGATTTACTCGTTGATGCACTAGGTTCTGAAGGGAGGGAGGTAGCCTACCTTGGATGAAGTAGCCGCAACGGCCGAGCTGGTGGCTGCAAGGCTGAGCAAAGGTCAGGGGCCAAGGGCAATAGTTATTCCCCAGCGGGGATTTTCCGAGT